>CATVQO010000225.1 GCA_958346165.1 uncultured Collinsella sp.
ACGAGCTGGTCGAGATTACTCCCAAGAACATCCGCCTGCGCAAGCGTCTGCTCAATGCCACCGACCGCAAGAAGGCCGCCGTCCGCGCCGGTCAGGTCAACAAATAAGCGCTGGGCTTTATAGCGTCTAACAAGAAAGGGCGCCGACCGTGATGGTCGGCGCCCTTTTTGTGCAAGAGGATTGAGCTGGTCTGCGCCACCATAAAGGTGCCTGTCCCCTTTGTGGTGGTTGGTGGCTAAGCGGTGGGGAGTCCTGGCATGTTAGCCGGCTGCTGCGGCTTGAGGTGGGCGTTGCGCCAGATGATCTGGATAACGTAGCCGAGCATAAAGACCAAGGCTACGCCGCTGATGAAGTCACCTACGAGGGGAAGCCCCGTGAGGGCGCCTGCGATTACGCCGCCCACGGCTGCCATGGCGTAGCGGTTTTGGTTGTGTCCGACCATGCGGGAGATCGCGCACCCCGCAAAGGCACTCGACACCAACGCGATGCCGATAACGCCGCACAAGAGGGCTCCGGCAAGCGACAGACCAGCGATAGAGATAATTAGCAGTAGGACGGCGGGGACGATAGCAATCGTGCCCAGAAGACCGCTCACCCACAGGGGCATGGGGCGCTGGTGGAGCATGCCGGCGGCGCTGGCGGTCGCGCGCGGAAAGACGAGCTCGAGCAGCAGAGCGACAAAGCAGGTCGAGAGTGCCGCGGCGACGATACCGCCGATGACATCGTTAACGGTGGAAGTATCCTCGTCCTCGGTGCGGTCGATCTTGAGCGTGCCTACCTCGGCTCCTGCGGCACGCTCGGGGTCCTCGGAGACGTGCGCGTTCACGGTGCCGGTGATGTGGGCGTTCTTGCCCAGGATGAGCTTGTCGGCCCAAACCTCGACATCGCCCTCGACGGTGCCATCGATGGTCACCGTGTCGCCCGCAAGCGCTGCCGACTTGGTAGAGCCGCGCAGGGCAACCGTCTCGCCTATCGCGTAAAAACAGTTGGCGGTGCTGTCGGAATTGAGCACAACGTGCTGACCGACGACCGTGACGCTGCCATCAACCGTGGTCTTGGCGATATCGATAGTGCGTGCCGCCAAGCGGACGGAGCCGCCCACCGTGCAGTCGCGGATGGAGAGGCTCTCGCCTGCTGCAATTATGTCGCGGCCGATGGACGCATCGTCCAAGTTGAGGGCCTGACCTGCCCAGTACAGGTCACCCTCGACGCCAGACGGATCGACGTCATTGTCGGTCGCAAGTACGTTGCCTGCGGTGTCCGTGCCGGCGAACGACGCCGTGGGAAGCGCGGTGACCGCTAGAGCGATGAGCGCGAATAAGATCGTGATGCGGCCCCACGCTTTACGGCGCTGGGTCGACGGGAATTGATTACAGGGCATAGTGAATCCTTCGTCAGATGCTCGACATGCACCTAACAGGGTACCCAACGCGTGGGCGCTCTAAAAGAACCTCTCGGTTGCATTTCGAAGGATGAGCCCGCGCCACCTACTTTTTGCGGTGCAAAAAGCGTGCGATGTCATCCTCGGTGGGGCTTTTGATATCAAAGCGCAGCGACAGCCAGCGTAGTCCCATGGTCACCACGACGCAAACGACCAGTGCGACGACATTGCTGACCAAGCCGCTCATGACAAGGCAAACATAGCTTGCCGATCCGGCGATGGCCGCGATGGCATAGAAGTTGGTGCGCTGGAAGATACCCGGCACCACACCCATAAAACCATCTCGCAGCATGCCGCCGCCCACCGCGGTAAAAAAGCCCATCATGATGCACACCGCCGGCGCAAAGCCGTAGACCAGCGCCTTGTCTGCGCCGGTTGCCGCATAAATACCCACCGAGATGATATCGAGCAGGGGAATGAGCTTTTCGGGCTTGTCGACGATTGCCGGGAAGATGTAGATGATGGCCGCGGTGGCGATGGAGAGCGGGAGCGCCATCGGTTGGTTGAGGATGTAGACGTTGCCCACCTGCAGCGTCATATCGCGCAAAAGACCGCCGCCCAGTCCACAGACCACGGCGAGCGCGACGGCGCCCACCAGGTCGAGTTTGTGCTCGCGTGCGACCAACACGCCCGAGATCGATGCCGCGACGACGGCGAACATCTCGAGCCAAAACGGGATGGCAACCATGGCATCCGAGGCGTGTGCGGTAACGATCATAGCGGCGGCAACGGGCAAGATGGGGTCCTTTGAGTTACGGGTTTAGACAATGCCCGTACATAGTACATGTTTGGCGCCGATTGCGACCCTATTGCTCGGCAAACGGTCGGGACTGGGTACGGTCATAGGTTCCATGTTAGGGGATCCGGGTTGATGCTGAACGCGATGGGGGCGTGGTCGAATAGGAGGGATGTCCAAATTTTGAGCTCCGCTCAAAATTTATCCGGTCGGCTTGCGCCGACCGCGCTGCGCTAAAAACGCGCCACGGGCGCGTTTTCTTTACGCTCCGCGCCCTGGCGGGTTCGAATCCCTCCTCCTCCGTCGTATTTGTTTGTAAGGGACTCAAAACAAAAAAGCTCCCGTTGTTGGGAGCTTTCTCAACCAAAATGGCGGAGGAGGAGGGATTCGAACCCTCGTGACCTTATACAGGCCAAACGGTTTTCGAGACCGCCGCATTCAACCACTCTGCCACCCCTCCGCGTGGGGTAAAAACAAAGCAGGCACTAAGGCCTGCTTTGGAATTAACTGGCGGAGAGTCAGGGATTTGAACCCTGGAGACGCTTTTGACGCCTACACGATTTCCAATCGTGCTCCTTCGGCCACTCGGACAACTCTCCGTTAAATGCGAAAGTCAGTATACACGAGGAATCGCAAAGTGCAAACAGAAAAGTTGGCATTTTTTAAAACGCTTGGCCGCGCTTGGCGTTGCAGTGGGGTTTGAGGTGCCAAAAAACGGCTTCCGACCAGCGTGGTTGATCAGCTCAATTGTTCAAAAGGGGTATTCATAAGCGACTTGGCAATGAATTTAAAAATCTTTGGGTGGTGCTGTGGACCACTGGTATGCATTTTGCGACCACAGCCTTGTGCCCGTTGACCTGCGGCTTGGCTCAGCTTGTCCCCACGGCACCGTATCTTGTCCACAGATCTGTCAAGCTTTTGGTCAGCATTTGGTTGGAATACGCATGAAGAGCCGTGTAAGCATGGACATATGTGGAGGTCATGAGGTTGTAGCTGCATATTCTTGCAGCCTGGGAG
>CATVQO010000226.1 GCA_958346165.1 uncultured Collinsella sp.
CGTTGATGAGCGTCATGGCGTAGCCGCCGCGCACGAGCTCCATGGTCTTGCGAATACCCTCGCGCAGGTGGCCCGTACGCTGGGTAAAGTAGCCGATAAGCTTGGTCGCGACCTCGGAATCCGAATTGGAGAGGAACGGCACGCCCAGCTCGATCAGCTGACGGCGCAGCTCGTCGGTGTTGACGAGGGTGCCGTTGTGCGCGAGCGCGATAATGACGCTGTTGATGGTAGAGAGGTGCGGCTGAGAGGCTTCCCAGCTCTTGGCGCCGGCAGTGCCGTAGCGCACATGACCCACGGCCAGCTGGCCGGAGAGCGTCGACAGGTCGGCGTTGGAGAACACGCGGTCGAGCAGGCCCAGATCTTTGCGGACCATAACCGTGCCGCCGTCACCCACGGCGATTCCAGCTGATTCCTGGCCACGGTGCTGCAGCGCACGCAGGCCAAAGTACGTCAGTCGAGCCACGTCGCGATCGGGCGCCCATACGCCGAAAATGCCACATTCCTCATGCAGCTGGTCGGAGTCCGGATCATACGTCGACATGGTGTTCACCTGTCCCGCGGCACGCTCGGCCGCGCGGATGGTTTCTTGAGACATGGTATCCCCTCAGAGCCTCGTATTTTTGGCGTTACCCGCCTTATTATACGCACGGCGCGACGTGCTCCCCAGCGCATGAGCAGCGCTTTTTAAAAGCCCACCGAGCTAATAATCAGTTTTGTTGCCAAACATTTTATCGGTCTGTCCAGTGCAAGCGCCCGCCCCCCCCAGATGGCCGCCGCGTCCACCGTTGGGGATTACAAAGTTGCAATTGGGACGTTCGTCCTGTCTTTTGGCAGGTCGGCGGCGTATCCTTATAACCTACAACAAAGCGAGAAAGGTTCTGTATGGATCGAAACGAACTCGACCCCAGCGTCCCCAGCGCCACAGAGGTCAAGAAGATTCCCCTCATCATTAAGGTGTACGCCGTCCTGTGCATCCTTTCCGGCGTGGGCACGCTCCCGTCGGTCGCTGCCTTTATGTGGCAGGTCATCACGGCACTTGTTAACGGCAACGCCACCGAAAAGCTCGGCGACAACACGCTCGTCGCAGTCGGCCTTATCGTCGCCGGCATCATGCTCTCTGCGGCAAGTGCCGTCATCCTAATCATCTTTGGCCTGGACCTTATCAAAAACCAGCGCCGCAACGCCGCCCGCCTGTCCTACATCCTTATTGCATTCACCGTCGTCGAGCTTTTGGTCGACGTGATGCTCCAGGGCATCGGGCCCTTCCTGCTGCGTCCCGCGATCCAGCTCGGCATCCTTGTTGCACTTTCGGCAACCGTCGACCCCACGCTGCGTCAGGAGCGCGAACTGCAGCGCCGCCTGCAGGAGATGCTCGACCGCGACGCTGCCGCCGAGGGCATGCTCGGCCGCGATGAAACCGGCGAGGGCTACATCAAGCTCAACTACTTCAACCTGTTCTGGGTGTTCTTTGTCTGCTGCATACTCGGCCTGATCGCCGAGGACATCTGGCACATGACGGTCGACGACCCGGGCGTCTATCAGAACCGCGCCGGCATGCTGTTTGGCCCCTTCAGCCCCATCTACGGATTTGGCGCCGTGCTCATGACCATGGTGCTTAACCGCTTCTACAAAAAGAACCCCATCATCATTTTCCTGGTGAGCGCCCTGCTCGGCGCCAGCTTTGAGGTGTTCGTGGGCTGGTTTATGCAGACCGCGTTTGGCGTGGTCTCGTGGAGCTACTCGCACATAACGCTGTTCGGTTTGCCCGATCCGCTCGTGGTCCTCACGGGCGGACGCACCTGCACGGGCTTCGCCTGCCTGTGGGGCCTGGGCGGCCTCATCTGGATCAAGCTGCTGCTGCCGAGGCTGCTTAAGCTTATCAACAAGATCCCCTGGAAGAGCCGCTACTCGGCCACCGTCATCTTTACCGTTATCATGCTGGTCGACGGCGTCATGACGCTGCAGTCGCTCGACTACTGGTACCAGCGCGTTAACGGCACGGAGCCGGACATTCCCGTCGCACAGTTCTACGGAGAGCACTTCGATAACGAGTACATGGAAAACCGCTTCCAGAGCATGACCATGAGCCCCAAGGATGCGACGCGCGTGTAGCGCCCACCGCGCCCAAAACGCAAAATGCCCGCCGGTATCACACGTACCGGTGGGCATTTTTATAAACGATCCTTCTATCGACGCAAGCCTCTACGCCTCGCGCTCGACCTCACTCACGCATTCGTTCTTAATGGTGCCAACGAGCGCCTGCAGCGCATCGACCACGTGCGGGCGAATGTCCCCGCCGATGAGCACGAGCATGATGTCGTCACCTACGGCAAGCTCGCCGCTTGCCAGCCACACACGCACATAGCCGATACCCGGCATCGCGAGCGTGGCCTCGATAGCAGACCGTACCTTTTCGGCGTCGTAGTCAAAGACCATGCCGCCCACCCTGTGGCCTGGCGCCACGCCATCGGTCTCGACTCCGCGCACCTCGGCCTTGGGCGTCGCGCGCACCACACCGTTATGCGTCAGATACATCCCACAGCCTGCCGCCGAAGCATCGGCCTTGGCCTCGCGCAGCCAAGCATCAATCGAAGGCATCAATTTGCCACTCTCGAGCATCATTTCTCCCTTACCGTCGTCGAGTAGCCAATTTGGGACGGGCCCTTTTTAGCTACTCTCGAACAACTTATTCCTCGACCGGCGTGAGCACCATGACGGCGCGTGTGTTGCTCAGCGACAGCGAACGACAGGTCACAAGCGTTACAACCTTAGTTGCCGAAGCGGCACGATCGGTAGCATCACTCGCCACGGCAGAAGCGCCGTCGAGCATCTCGGACAGGTAGTTCTTGAGTCCGTCGTCGCCCTCAAAATTGGTCGTGCGCGCCTTGGCATACGTGTCCTCGACCACCTTGGTCGCCAGTGGTCGCAGCTTATACGTAGCATCCCGTGTGATGTAATACACAAACTCGATGCTATCGAACGTTGCCTGGTCAGTCGTATCCGAAATCACGTTGAACATCGACCCATCGTTCATATGGTGGCCGTAGATCGTAGTCTGCTGGTCGACCATTCCCGGCGCGGTGTCATCGCTATCCAGGAAAATGGCACCGGACGCGTTAGCCGTACCGTCAAACAGCGTGTTGAGGTATTTGGAGTTGTTGTTGGTCTGCACCACGGGATAGTTGA
>CATVQO010000227.1 GCA_958346165.1 uncultured Collinsella sp.
AAGCTCATTGCGCGCTTTTTGGTCTGCAGCGGCTACAAGGGCATGCTGGTGCTCATCGACGAGCTCGTGAATCTGTACAAGATTCCCAACGCGATCACGCGCCAATATAACTACGAGAAGATCCTGACCATGTACAACGACACGCTCCAGGGCAAAGCGCAGTACCTGGGCATGATCATGGGCGGCACGCCAACCTCCATCGAAGACCGCCGCCGCGGCGTCTTTTCCTACGAGGCCCTTCGGAGCCGTCTCGCTCAGGGCCGTTTTGCGCGCGATGACCTCAAAGACATGCTCGCGCCCATCATCCGCCTGCAGCCGCTCACCTACGAGGAGCTGCTGGTGCTCATCGAAAAGCTCATGCAGATCCATGCCGGCTACTTTGGCTGGACGCCCACGCTTACCGAGAACGACTTGGTGGACTTCCTCAAGATTGAGTTTGGCCGCGTGGGAGCCGATACGCACTTGACGCCGCGTGAGGTCATCCGTGACTTTATCGAGCTGCTCGATATCCTGTGTCAAAACCCCGATGCCAACGTGGCCGAGTTGCTGCAAAGCGTCGGCGGCGACGCGTTGGCACCGGCAGCCGCAACAGGCGACACCGGCACCGCAGACGGCGACCGCAACTTCGCCGAATTCACCATCTAGCCTGCCAAAAAGGGACAGGTTTATTTTGGTAGGTTTTATCTGGGCAAACGCCGATGTTGCAAGATATCGAGCCGTTGCCCGTTGCGTTGATCGACCCGTTGATGAGAGGAGGTCCCATGAACGCTTTTGACCGATATGCCCCGTTTATCCAGGATTTCATTTACTCCCACGATTGGGAGAGTCTGCGCTCCATCCAGGTTGCGGCGGCAGATGCCATCTTCAACACGCAAGACAATGTGCTCCTGACGGCATCCACGGCATCAGGCAAAACTGAGGCGGCCTTCTTTCCCATCCTGACCGAGTTTTGGGAGAACCCGCCCGCGAGCGTGGGCGCCCTCTATATTGGCCCCCTCAAGGCACTCATCAACGACCAGTTCGTTCGTCTCAACGATCTGTGCGAAGAGGCCGATATCCCCGTCTGGCACTGGCACGGCGATGTCTCGCAGTCGCACAAGGCAAAGCTCATCAAAAAGCCGAGCGGTATCCTACAGATTACGCCCGAATCACTCGAGGCACTCCTGATCCACAAGCACATGGCAATCCCGCGTATGTTCTGCGACCTGCGCTATGTGGTCATCGACGAGGTCCACTCGCTCATGCGCGGTGACCGCGGCGGGCAGACGCTCTGCCTTATCGAGCGTCTCTCACGCATGGCAGGCGTGCAGCCCCGTCGCATTGGCCTTTCGGCCACCATCGGCGACCCCGAACGCACGGGTGCCTTTCTCTCACAGGGAACGGGACGCGACTGCGTTATCCCCCGTTTTGAGGAACCGCGCCGCGTGTGGCGCATCTCCATGGAGCACTTCTACAACTCGGGTCCCCAGGCACAGCAGCGAGGATTCGAGAGCACAGGTCCGCAGGAAGCTGAGGTGCTCGCATGCGAGCGCATTGAGACGGCACCACCCGCGGCACTGCCCGTCAGCACCCAAGGCATGCGCCCTAGCGGGCAACTCCCACAGGAGGAACGCCGCCAACGTCGCGAGCAGGCACGGGGCAAGGCTGCCCCCAAGGACAGTCGCACTTCCTCAGCCCCCGAGGGCGAAGTCGACATCCCGCAGGCAACCGAACAGGCACTGCTCAACCCCACCGACACCGCACCCGACAACGCCGACCCCGGCATGAGCTACATCTTTGAACATACCCGCGGCCGCAAGTGCCTGGTCTTTGCCAACTCGCGCGAGGAGGCAGAGGCCGTGTGCTCCATGCTGCGCAGCTACTGTGAAAACCGGCACGAGCCAGACCGCTTCCTTATCCATCATGGCAACCTCTCGGCATCGCTACGCGAGACCGCCGAGGAGCTCATGCGCGACGAGGAACAGGCACAGACAACCGTCACCACCTCCACGCTGGAGCTCGGCATTGACATCGGTCGCCTGGAGCGCGCGTTCCAGATCGATGCACCGTTTACCGTCAGCTCCTTTTTGCAGCGCATGGGGCGCACGGGACGCCGCGATCTTCCGCCCGTGATGTGGTTTGTCATGCGCGAGGAAGAGCCCGAGCCGCGCACGATGATGCCCGAGACCATTCCGTGGAAGCTCCTGCAGGGCATCGCGCTCGTACAACTCTATCGCGAGGAGAAGTGGGTCGAGCCGCCCGAGCTCGATCGACTCCCCTACAGTCTGCTCTATCACCAGACCATGTCGACGCTTGCCAGCACCGGAGAGCTCACGCCGGCCGAACTTGCCCAACGCGTGCTCACGCTCAGTTATTTCCACCGCGTCTCAGCCGATGACTATCGCGTACTGCTGCGCCACCTCATCAAGATCGACCACATCCAGGTCACCGAGGGCGGCGGGCTGATCGTGGGCCTCGCGGGCGAGCGCATCATTAACAACTTTAAGTTCTACGCTGTGTTCCAGGAAAACGAGGAGTTTACCGTTCGCAGTGAATCGGCCGAGCTGGGCACGATTGTCAACCCGCCACCGCCCGGTGAGCGCATCGCCATCGCCGGACATTGCTGGATTGTCGAAGAAGTGGACTGGAAGCGTCACACCGTCTTTGCCACGCAGGTCAAGGGCCGTGTGCCGGCCTACTTTGGCGACTGCCCCGGTGACATCAACACACATGTACTCGAGCGCATGCGCCAAGCGCTCACTGAGCACGCAGCATATCCGTACCTTATGGGTAACGCACGGGCTCGCTTGGCGCAGGCTCGTCATACCGCCGAGATTTCGGGCGCGGGAACTAAGCCGCTCATCAACCTGGGTGGCGACACCTGGGTGCTCTTCCCCTGGTTGGGCAGCTACGCCTTTTTGGCGCTCGAGCGCATGCTCAAGATTAAATGCGCCGCGGAGCTTGGCCTTCGCGGACTCGATCCGTCGCGCCCGTACTTTATGCAGTTTAAGATGAAGGCCGACGAGGAGACGTTCTTTGAGGTGCTCGCCGCCGAGGCCGAGAAGGACTTCGATCCCATCGAGCTCGTCTATCCCGGCGAGGTGCCTTACTTTGATCGTTACGATGAGTTCGTTCCCGAAGAGCTCGTGCGCAA
>CATVQO010000228.1 GCA_958346165.1 uncultured Collinsella sp.
TGGCCCGTCAGGCCGGCGTCACGTACTGGAAAAACCAGGCCGGCGCCGAGGTCGCGCTCATCAACATCAACGACCCCGAGGAAGAGGGCGGCAAGCGCCAGATTGTGCTGGTCAAGCCGCAGTCGTACATGAATACCTCGGGCGGTCCCATCTCCAAGCTCTGCCGCGAGTACAAAATCAAGGTCGAGGAGCTGCTCGTGATCCACGACGAGCTCGACATTCCCGCCGGCGACGTACGTGTTAAGGTGGGCGGCGGCCACGCCGGTCACAACGGCCTGCGCTCCATCATCGACAAGATGGGCAGCCGCGACTTCAGCCGCATCCGCACCGGCATCGGCAACCCTCCCGGCAAGATGCCCGTCGCCGACTACGTGCTTAAGCAGCTGCGCGCCCGCGAGGCCGAGGATTTCCAGGACACCTGCGCCCGCGCGGCCGACGCCGCCGGCCTGGCGATCGTGCACGGCGTGGTCTACGCTCGCGACCATGTCAACGGCGCCGCCTCCGCCAACGGCAAGCACTAAAACCTACCATTTAGGGACAGGTTTATTTTGGCAGGTTTTACCTGCGGAAACGCTCCATTTGCGGCATCGTAATAAACCGCGCGCCGCCATACGCACATAGCACCCCAAAGGGAGCCGGCCTCATCACAACCCGAGGCCGGCCCCCTTTGCCGTTTTACCCGATAAAACTGACCAAAATATACCTGCCCCTGTTTGGTAGGCCGAAGTGGATAAACCCTGCTCCCAACCGCCGAAGACACACGTAAGTGACATGTCCATGAGGGTATAATTTGCATCGTATGTCTGCACAACGCCTGTGCGCGTACGGTTTTATTCGGGCTACCGTCCATTTCCGTGGAGGCACGGTTCGGCGGCCCTAACAAGAGAGGGGTTCTATGTATAAGATCCTGGAGAAGACGCAGTTCTCGGAGAAGGTGTTCAAGTTCCGCATCGAGGCGCCTGCAATCGCCAAGCATGCGCACGCTGGACAGTTCCTCATGGTTCGCGCCAACGAGACGGGCGAGCGTGTCCCGTTTACCCTGGCCGGCTGGAACGGTGACGAGGGCTGGGTCGAGTTCATCTTCATGGTGATCGGCAAGACCACCGAGATGCTGTCCACCTACGAGGCCGGCGAGTCGCTGCGCGACGTCGTGGGCCCGCTGGGCGTTCCCACCGAGATGGCCGAGGGCCCCTGCGCCGTCATTGGCGGCGGCGTCGGCCTGGCAATTGCCTTCCCGGTCGCCAAGCACCTGGTCGAGACCGGTCACGAGGTGCACGCCATCATGGGCGCCCGCACCAAGGACCTCCTGCTCATGGAGGACCAGTTCCGCGAGCTCCTCGACGAAGATCACATCCACATCACCACTGACGACGGCTCCTACGGCGAGCAGGGCGTTGTCACCGCTCCGCTGGAGCGCCTGCTGCAGGACAAGGCCGTGAGCCAGGTCTTCTGCGTCGGCCCCGTTCCGATGATGAAGTTCTCGACCCTCACCGCCCAGAAGTACGACACCCCCATCACCGCGTCGCTCAACCCCATCATGGTTGACGGCACCGGCATGTGCGGCTGCTGCCGCGTCGAGGTGGGCGGCGTGACCAAGTTCGCTTGCGTCGACGGCCCCGACTTCGATGCCACCCTGGTCGACTGGGATGACCTTCGTGCCCGCCAGGCCGCTTACCGTTCCGAAGAGGGCGAGTCCCTCAAGGCCTATGAGGAAAAGAGCTGCGCATGCCACTAGTTAACGGTCGTTTCGTTGCCGATATGAAGTCGCCCCGCACCCCCGATAACGAGGAGCCGGCTGCCGAGCGCGCCTGCGACTTCCGCCCCGTCGACAAGGGCTTCACCGAGGAGATGGCGCTGGCCGAGGCCGAGCGCTGCCTCAACTGCAAGAAGCCGTTCTGTGTTGAGGGCTGCCCCGTCAACATCAACATCCCCCGCTTTATCGAGCAGATCCGCGCAAAGGACTTCGGCGGCGCTCTCGATACCATCCGCGAGGACTCCATGCTTCCCGCCATCTGCGGTCGCGTCTGCCCGCAGGAGAACCAGTGCGAAGGCAAGTGCATCCGTGGCAAGAAGTCCGAGCCCGTGGCCATCGGCCAGCTCGAGCGCTTCCTGGGTGACCGCCCCGAGCTCGCCTCCACGCCCAAGATGGCCCCCAAGAACGGCAAGAAGGTCGCCGTCGTCGGTTCCGGCCCGTCCGGCATCACCTGCGCCGGCGAGCTCGCCCGCAACGGCTTTGACGTCACCGTCTTCGAGGCCTTCTTCACCGGCGGCGGCGTGCTGGTCTACGGCATCCCCGAGTTCCGTCTGCCCAAGGCAGTCGTCAAGCGCGAGATTGACGGCCTGGAGGACATGGGCGTCAAGTTTGAGTACAACTCCGTCGTGGGCAACATGGCCACGGCCGAGGAGCTGTTCGAGCAGGGCTTCGACGCCATCTACGTGGCGACCGGCGCTGGCCTGCCCAAGTTCCTCAACGTCCCCGGCGAGAACCTGCCCAACGTCTTCTTCGCTAACGAGTACCTCACCCGCGTGAACCTGATGAAGGCCAACAAGTTCCCCGAGTACGACACCCCCACCAAGCACGGCAAGAACGTCGTCGTCTTTGGTGGCGGCAACGTGGCTATGGACGCCGTCCGTACCGCCAAGCGCCTGGGCGCCGAGCACGCCATCATCGCCTACCGTCGTACCGAGGACGAGATGCCCTGCCGTCGCGCCGAGCTGCACCATGCTAAGGCCGAGGGCGTCGAGGTCCTGCCGCTCGTCTCCCCGCTCGAGTTTGTCGCTGGCGAGGACGGCTCCGTGTGCGCCGTCAAGGTCCAGAAGATGGAGCTCGGCGAGCCCGACGAGTCCGGCCGTCGTCGTCCGGTGCCCATCGAGGGCGCCATCGAGGAGATCCCCTGCGACGTCGCGATCTCGGCTATCGGCACCAACGCCAACCCCTTCGCAAAGAAGATCGGCGGCAAGATGGAGCTCAACAAGTGGGGCTACATCGTTGCCGACGAGGAGACCGGCCAGACCACCGATCCCCGCATCTGGGCCGGCGGCGACATCGTCACCGGTGCCGCTACGGTCATTCTGGCGATGGGCGCCGGCAAGAAGGCCGCCGCTTC
>CATVQO010000229.1 GCA_958346165.1 uncultured Collinsella sp.
CGTCGTGCGCGCCCACGGCCACAATCGCGGCGTCGGCGGCGTTGAGGTCCTCAGCGGTAGCGGCATGGCTGAGCTCAACCTTCACGCCCAGGCCAGGCAGAATCTTCTCGTAGTACTCGACCGAGCGCATGATCTCGTCCTTGCGCGGAGGCGCAGCCGCCAGCACAATCTGGCCGCCCAAGTGATCGCTCGCCTCGTAGACGGTCACGTCGTAGCCGCGCTTGGCCGCCACGCGCGCGGCCTCCAGGCCGGCGATGCCGCCGCCCACCACGGCGATCTTCTTGTCGCCCTCGCCCGGCTTGATGGCGATGGTCGCCTCGTCGCCGTTCTCGGCATTGAGCACGCACGAAATGTACTTGCGGTTTTGAATCGCGTCGACGCAGCCCTTGTTGCAGTTGAGGCACTCGCGGATGGGCTCACCCGTGGCGGCCTTCAGCGCAATGTCGGGGTCGCACATGAGCGAGCGGCCATAGGCGATGATGTCGGCCGCGCCGTCTTCCAGAATCTTCTCGCCGGCCTCGACCGAGACCACGCGGCCGACGGTTGCCACCGGCACGGAGACCAGGACCTTGACGCGCTCGGCCACGGGCAGCGTCCAGTTGTAGGGCATGGCACCCATGGGCGGAATGGTGTCGCCCATGTTGCCCGTGTGGTTGGCCTGTGCGACCTGGATCATATCGATGCCCGCGCCCTCGAGCAGCTTGGCGAACTCGCAGGCCTCGTCGGGTTGCAGGCCGCCCTTGCCGCGCGGCGTGCCGTCGGGGTTCTCCATGATCACGGGGAGCTTGTACTCCACCATCAGCTGCGGCGCGGCCTCCTTAATGGCAGCGACGACCTCGAGCGCGTAGCGAACGCGGTTCTCGAACGAGCCACCGTACTCGTCGGTGCGCTGGTTGAGGATGGCCGAGCACAGCGAACCCACCAAGCGGTCGCCGTGAACCTCGATGGCGTCGATGCCGGCCTGCCGCGCACGGGCGGCCGAGGCAGCGATGGCCTCCTTGATCTGGGTGAGTTGCTCTACGCTCGCCTCGTTCACAAAGTGCTGCATGTCGTGATGCAGCTTGGCGTAGGCCTGGTTGCGGATCTCGTTGGACTCGGCCATCTTGGCGGCAAAGGTCTCCTCGTCGCCGGCGGCCTTGGCCTCCTGCGCGGCCTTGGCGGCAGCCATGGAGCCCATGACCATGCGGCCGACACCGGGCACATCGTACTCGGGGTGGAACAGCTGCAGCGCGACCTTGGCGCCGTGCTTGTGGACGGCATCGGCCAGCGCCTTAAACGTGGGGATCTGGGCGTCGGTTGCCAGCTTGGGCGTGGGGCTTGCGGTCATGACGGGAGCAACGTCGCCGATGACGATGTAGCTCACGCCGCCACGGGCCAAGCGCTCGTAAAAAGCCAGGCTGCGCTCGCCGATGGAACCGTCACGCTCCTCGTAGCCGGTGGTCAGCGGCGGGAACATAATGCGGTTTTTGAGCTCAAGGGGGCCAACCGTAATGGGCTGGAGCAGCTTGGATGCAGGTGCGGTCATGGACATTCCTCTCTTGTAGGCGCGGCGGCGATGATGCCGCGTAGTTGTCTAGAGGATATGGCATGGGAATACAACAGCGCAACGGAAATCGGCGAATATCAGGTGGCAGCAGGTGGATGGGATGAGCCCAACAGCGGGTTTTTCTCGATCTGTAACACCTAGCCGCCTAAATCGGGCCTAGATGTTACAGATCGAGATTTTGTTTGAGAGGCCGAGAATTGGACCGAAAACACGGTCCCGCAATAACAAAAAAGCTCGCCGGCTAGGCCGACGAGCTGCAAGTTCTTGGTCGCGGGGGCAGGATTTGAACCTACGACCTCCGGGTTATGAGCCCGGCGAGCTACCAGACTGCTCCACCCCGCAATGTCTGGGCGCCTCATGTGCGCAAGAAGGTATATTACGTGGGAGTTCGGTAAACGGCAAGGAAAATCTCGTAGAGCATAATTCCTTCATATTTAAAACCCCTCAGCCCATATCGCCGTGAACGAATCGCAGCCGAGCGCCGTCGACGGCGCGTATACAATGGTGCGCGTCCTTTTATGCCAACACCGGGAGTAGACATGCTGCTCGCTATCGATATGGGAAACACGCAGACGGCCATGGGCCTGTTTGACGGAGACGAGCTGGTGCAGTCGTGGCGTATGCCCACCGACCGCTCCTATACCGCCGACGAGATCCATGTGCGCCTGATGGGTTTCTTTAAGATGTACGATCTCTCGCTCGACGCGGTCGACGCGATCGCCTTTGCGGGCGTGGTGCCGCAGCTCTCGCGTGAATGGCACGCCGTGGCCGACCGCATTGCCGCAGACGCCATCGTCATCGGACCGCAGACGGCCGCGGTGACCAAGCTGCGCGCGGCGCGTCCCCAGGCCGTAGGCGCCGATCGCGTCGCTAACGCCGTTGCGGCCGAAACTTTCTACGGCGCGCCGGCAATCGTGGTGGACTTTGGCACCGCGACCAATATCGACGTCATTGATGAGGACGGTTATTACATTGGCGGAGCGATCGCGCCGGGCATTCGCATCTCCATGGACGCGCTTGCCGCCCGTGCCGCCAAGCTCGCCAGCGTGCCGCTCGAGGCGCCCGAGCACGCCATCGGCCGCGATACCGAGGAGTGCATCAAGGTCGGCGCCGTAACGGGCGCCGCCGCCATGGCTGAGGGCCTGGTCGCGCGCATGAAGCGCGAGCTGGGCCGCGAGGATGCCACCGTTATCGCCACGGGCGGTCTCGCCAGCATCGTCGCCGATTCGACCGATGCCTTCGACGTGGTCGACGGACAGCTCACCATCAAGGGTATCTGCGAAATCTACCGCCGCATGCAGGAGCTGGGATAGAGCAGGAGCTTAAGTCGAGCGCGCCCGATGCCACAGTCCCCGCAAACGTTCGCCAAGCCCATTCCTCAGACAGGCGAAACCCTCCCCGGCACAGGCCGAGGAGGGTCTTGTTGTCATCGTTGTCTTTGAGCGCTGGCGCCTCGCGCTACAGCCCGCGAATCCGTACGGCCTCGGGCGGAAACTCCTGCTCGCCGGCATCGGTCTTGATGGTCGCGCGGCCCCAGATGTCCAGGCCCGCAA
>CATVQO010000230.1 GCA_958346165.1 uncultured Collinsella sp.
ATATGAAACAGTTTGATGTGGTTCATTCGGGTAACTATTGCTTTACCGAGCGCGAGCTGCCCAAGCTGAAGGCAGCGGGTATTACCGTTTCGTTTGACTTCTCGGATGATTCGACCGACGAGTACTACGAGCAGATTGCTCCCTACGTTGACTTCGCGTTCTTTAGCGCGGCAGACGCTGCGAGCGAGGATGAGATTCGCGAGCGTCTTGCCTGGGTGAAGGGCTTGGGCCCATGTTTTGTGTCCGCAACGGCTGGCGCTGAGGGCTGCATTGCCTATGACGGCGAGCGTTACTATCGGCAGCATGCCAAGCCCGTGACAGACATGAAGGACACCATGGGTGCAGGTGACTCGTTCCTGACTTCGTTTCTGATGTGCTATCTCGATTCCGCCAAGCGTGGCAAGGATGGTGCCGAGGCCATCGAGCGCGCACTCGACTTTGCGGCGGGGTTTGCTTCGACCGTATGCGGTATGGAAGGCTCCTGGGGCCATGGAGCGCCAATTTCCGAATAGGTGAGCAGTCCCGGGGAGTCGAATTGTCGCCTCCCCGGGACCTCGTGGGCAAAAAATGCCAAATATGAGTACTGTGACTAGTTTAGTCGCAGCAAAATCGACCCCTTCAGACGTGATTTGAGCGTTTGGAGGGGTTTAAGATTGCGAAAGTGCAGGATGAGTGACTGTGAAAGTATTAGTTAATGGACAATCGTGGATTAATCTGGTGGCCGGAAAGCTCAAAGTAATGTATCCATTTCGCTAGCAGTACTCATATTTGACGTTTTTTGACCACAGGGGTCAGCGAAGGCTAAAAACAGAGCGTGCATTTGCTAAAACCGCTGACTCAATATGCTTTGCGTCACAGTTTTTGAGTGAGGCGATGCGTTCTGAGGCCCTTGTGAGTGATCTAATGAGCGACTGCGCGCTTGTTTCTGCGTTTGCCTCCGCCGGTGCATCGGTCTCGAGCAGTAAACGGTCGAGTGGAATCTGTCGTACGTATTCGCGACCGCGCTTGGTGGCGAGCATACGCTCGTTGACGGAAAAATAGCAGCCCGCATTACGCGCGCGGACGAGTTCGTCCGAAGTACCGCTAAACCAGTGGAAGATGATAACGGGGAAGTCGGGGTTTGGGATGAGTAATCCGTGCGATTCGAGGGTGTCCAGTACGGTTCCTGCCGAACGAACGGCGTGAATTGATATCACGCGCCCGGCAAGAGAACGCTGCACGAGTGTGTCGCAGAGCCGGTCAAATGCCTGTATTTGTAGCGGTTCGCTTCCGGCAAAGCGCGCGGAAAAGTCGAGTCCCACCTCGCCGATGTAGCGCTCTTGGGCAGCAACTTCGCAAAGCAGATTGACTTCGGCAGGACCGCAGCGGCCGTCGGCGAGCCACCAGGGGTGGAGCCCAATGCCGGCGATGATGCCTGGTTGGCGACGGGCGCGCTCGTTAGCGGCCGAAAAGTCGTGTGGATTGACGCCGCAGTCAAAGAGCCCCAGACCCAATGCCGCCGACTCACTGGCTGCAGCATCGGGGCTGAGCATCAAATCAAGGTGACAATGCGCGTCAAAGAATCGCGGTTCCATCGTAGGGCATCCTGCTAGTCCAGGCGCTGGCCATCGGCGCGCACGCGCTCGGTGCCGCGCCCACTGATCTGGCGGATAACCTCGCCGGCGATCATCTGACCCATGATAGGCGGCATAAAGCTGGCGGTTCCGAGCTCGGTACGCTCGTGGATGTTGGAAGGGTCGCGGGGCTGTGTCTTAACCGATTCCTCGCAACTAAACAGCACGTGCAGGCTTTTGATTCCGCGCTTCTTACATTCTTTGCGCATAATGCGGCTCATGGGGTCACGTACCGTATCGAAAATGTCGGCAAATCGGAGGCACTCGGGATGGAGTTTGTTGGCCCCGCCCATGGAGCTAACCAAACGGATGTCGTGGTCCTGAGCATATTTGGCAATGGTGAGCTTGGCCGAGATGGTGTCGATGGCGTCGATGACGTAGTCAAGTTTGCCGTCCGTCTGCTCCAAAACGCTCGCGAAAAACTCGTCGATGTTGTCGCTCAGCAGGTATTCGGTACGCTTGATGACGGTAGCGGCTGGATTGATGTCGTGGATCATGGCTTCCATAACATCGATCTTGCGCTTGCCGATGGTGCTGTGAAAGGCGATGGCCTGGCGATTGATATTGCTTGGCGCGATGATGTCCTTGTCCAGAATGACGAAATGACCGATGCCGCCGCGGGCGAGTGCCTCGCAGCAATTGGAGCCCACGCCACCGCAGCCGAGCACCAGCACTGTGGAGTTGGCGAGCTTATCGAGTGCCTCGCGGCCCATGATGATCTCGAGCTTGGTGTCGCGCGTCTCGTTGGGAGTTGCGGCTGCGGTTTCGGTCATAGACATCCTCCGATGGGGAAGCGAATCGTGTTTTAGCTATCGCCATTATAGGTATTATTGCGATTCCATTTGAGCCCTTGGAGCTTGTTGAAATGGGATCGGGATTCGCATAAGATTGAAGCAGATGGCACCCGTTGCCGCGGGTTGACCAACTCCCAAACACGTTTGTAGCGTGAGAAGTGGCCGTCTTCGCATTACGCGGGGGCGGCTATTTCATTCGACCTCCAATGTGGATGCCGAGCTCCACAGCCGCGATTACAAGCAACAACAACGTCAGGACATCGTCAATACTCATAGTCCATCTCCTTCTCGGGTAGAGGGAGCTGGCCCATCTGCTTCAACTTCCATTGTAACTAAACACGAACGAATGTTCTATAGATGTTACTGTATTAGATAGTTAGACAAACATCTAAATATCGGGTATAGTGTGCGCGTCATGAGAGATGATGAAAGGAGGTCTTATGCCGGGAGAGGGTTTTAAAGCGCTTGCCGATCCAACGCGACGGCGCATTTTGGAGTTGCTGCGCGAGGGCAATCGCACGGCCGGGGAGCTTGCCGAACATTTTGACATCAGCAAGCCGTCGTTGAGCCATCACTTGGCGACGCTCAAAAACGCCGGGTTGGTGACCGACGAACGTCATGGCCAAAACATCGTTTACAGCTTAAACACCACCGTCATGCAGGACTTGATCGGTTGGTTTATGGGCTTTA
>CATVQO010000231.1 GCA_958346165.1 uncultured Collinsella sp.
TTGCAATGCAGAAAATACTTTTGTGTGGTAAAGCGCAATCAGTGTCGAAAGTATTTCTCAAGCGCCTATAATGAATACCGCATGTTACGTGCATAGAAGGAGGAATGGGAGGAAACGTGGCTGAGAACCTAAGCAACCAGTCTGTACCCGAAGCCGCGGCGCGCGTCGCTGCCGTGGTCAACCGCCTCGTTAACCGAATCGGCTCGAATGCCGAGTCCAGGGAGCGTCTCGCCGAGATCGAGATCCCCGAGGAGCTGCGCGACAATCTGGCGTTGTTCCTGCGCCTGGAGCGTCGTGTGCTTAGCGAGTATGATCCTGAGATCGCGGACCTGTTCGACAAGATCCTGTCGGCCGAGATTGTGGCCAATGCCGGTAACCCCGGTACCCGCGCTGCCGACGAGGCCGTCGACGAGCAGGGCGTGCCCACCGCCGACGAGCCCACTGCCGTGGCATTTCGTGAGGTCGTCGATCTGATCGACAGCCTGCCGCTCGATAAGCAGCAGGTCATTGTCCGCGCCTTTACGAGCTTCTTCCATCTGGCAAACCTGTCGGAGGAGAACTACCGTGTGGCGCAGCTGCGCGAGCGCGAGGCCGGTGCGTCGACCGATACCGAGGTCGATCCCGCCAACGAGCTTACCGTCGCCTATCACCAGCTGGTGAATGAGCTGGGCGTCGAGGGCGCCAACGAGCTGCTCGGCAAGCTTGAGTTCCATCCCGTCTTTACCGCGCATCCCACTGAGGCCCGTCGCAAGGCCGTCGAGGGCAAGATTCGCCGTATCTCCAACCTGCTGGAGGAGCGTCCGCGTCTGGGCGGCTCCGACCTGGTGGAGAACGAGCGCCATATGCTGCAGGAGATCGACGCCCTGGTGCGTACGAGCCCCATCGCGCTCAAGAAGCCCACGCCGGTCGAGGAAGCCGATACCATCATCGACATCTTCGATAACACGCTGTTCGACGTCATCCCCGTTATCTATCGTCGTTTTGACGACTGGGTGCTGGGCGACAAGGCCGGTACCGTGCCGCCGCTGTGCCCGGCGTTCTTCCATCCCGGCAGCTGGATCGGTTCCGACCGCGACGGCAACCCCAACGTCACTGCCAAGGTGAGCCGTGAGGTCGCCGCCAAGTACTTCACCCACATGGTGCTCAAGCTCGAGGACAAGTGCCGCCACATCGGCCGCAACCTCACGCTCGAGGCTACCTACAGCAGGCCGTCGGCCGAGCTCATTAACCTGTGGAACCATCAGGTCGAGATGAGCCCTCGGTACACGGCCCGCGCCGAGCTGATCTCCGAGCACGAGCCGCATCGCGCCGTCATGCTCGTCATGGCCGACCGCCTGAACGCCACCGTGCGCCGTATCACCGACACCATGTACCACAGCGCCGACGAGTTCCTGGATGACCTGCGCGTCGTCCAGCGTTCGCTTGCTGCCTGCGGTGCCGTCCGTGCCGCCTACGGTCCGGTCCAAACCATCATCTGGCAGGTCGAGTCCTTCGGCTTCCATATGGTCGAGATGGAGTTCCGTCAGCACTCCGTGGTGCACGCCCGCGCCCTCAAGGATATCCACGAGAACGGTATCCATGGCGACCTGCAGCCCATGACGCGCGAGGTCATCGATACCTTCCGCGCTATCGGCTCCATCCAAAAGCGCTACGGCAAGAAGATGGCGCACCGCTACATCATCTCGTTCACCAAGAGCGCCCAGCATGTGGCCGACGTCTTTGAGCTTGCCCACCTGTCCTTTGCACACGAGGAGGATGTCCCCGAGCTCGACGTGATCCCGCTGTTCGAGCAGCTCGAGGACCTCGAGGGCTGCATCGACGTGCTCGACCAGATGCTTACGCTGCCCGTGGTGCAAAAGCGCCTTGCCCAGACCAACCGCCGCATGGAGGTCATGCTGGGCTATTCCGACTCCTCCAAGGACGCCGGTCCTACCACGGCCATGCTCGCGCTGCACTCCGCGCAGGAGCGCATCGCCAAGTGGGCCGAGAAGAACGATATCGACCTGGTGCTCATGCACGGTCGCGGCGGTGCCGTGGGCCGTGGTGGCGGCCCGGCCAACAAGGCCGTGCTGGCGCAGCCCAAGGGTTCGGTCAACTGCTTCTTTAAGCTCACCGAGCAGGGCGAGGTCATCTTTGCCCGTTACGGCAACCGCACGCTGGCTCAGCGCCATGTTGAGTCCGTTGCTGCCGCAACGCTTTTGCAGTCGGCCCCGAGTGTCGAGAAGACCAACACCGAGACCACGCAGAAGTTCTGGGATATGGCCGAGAAGCTCAACACCGCAAGCCACGAGCGCTATCTGGACCTGCTGAACACCGAGGACTTTACACCGTGGTTCTCGACCGTGACGCCGCTGACCGAGGTCGGTCTGCTGCCGATCGGCTCGCGTCCGGCCAAGCGCGGTCTGGGTGCGAAGTCACTCGACGACCTGCGTACCATTCCGTGGATCTTCAGCTGGAGCCAGGCGCGCATTAACCTGGCCGCTTGGTACGGTCTGGGCACCGCCTGCGAGCAGCTTGGCGATCTTGACCAGCTCAAGGCTGCCTACCAGGAGTGGCCGTTCTTCCGCACCTTTATCGACAACATCGAGATGTCGATCGCCAAGACCGACCAGCGCATCGCCAAGATGTATCTGCACCTGGGCGACCGCCAGGATCTGTCCGAGAAGGTCTTTACCGAGATGCAGCTCACGCGTAAGTGGGTCCTTGCCATCGTCGGTGACGAGTGGCCGCTGCAGCGCCGTCGCGTGCTCGGCTGCGCCGTCCGCGTGCGCAACCCCTACGTCGACGCCCTGTCCATCGCCCAGGTCCGCGCCCTTCGCGAGGTGCGTATGAACCAGGACGAGATGGCCGAGGAGAAGAAGGCCGAGTACATGAGCCTGATTCTTTCGACTGTGACCGGCGTCTCGGCAGGATTGCAGAACACGGGGTAATCGATAGCCCTGTGGCTCTCACCGGGACCCGATGGGTTTCCCTCTGAATGCGTCCTCGCACTTGAAGCCCCCTTATCCTGTTCCTTCGGAGCTGCGGATAAGGGGGCTTCGTGCTGCGGAGTGCATTCAGAGGGAAACCCATCGG
>CATVQO010000232.1 GCA_958346165.1 uncultured Collinsella sp.
GGGTCCTGCGGCGCATTGGTGTTCTTGATGACCAGCGGAATGCCTGCCTCGCGCACGGGGAACACGGCTTCCTCGTGCAGGACACTTGCGCCCATGTACGAAAGCTCGCGCAGCTCCTCGTAGGTAACGCGCGCAATGGGCTGAGCCTCGGGAACAATACGCGGATCCGCAGAATAGAAACCCGAGACGTCGGTCCAGTTTTCGTACAGGTCGGCGCCCAGGCACTTGGCCAGGATCGATCCCGAGATATCGCCGCCGCCACGATCGAGCAGCTTGATCTGACCCTCACGCGTCGCGCCGTAGAAACCGGGCATAACAAAGCCACCCTGCTGGCCGTACTCCTGCACCAGCTCGGAGGTGCGGTTCATGCTGAGCGTACCGTCGTGATGGAACGCCACAACCGTCGCGGCGTCCAGGAACGGCAGGCCCAGGTACTCCGCCATCAGGCGAGCGGTGAAGTACTCGCCACGGCTCACGAGCTCCTCGGTAGAGTAGCCGCCCGAGCGGGCGCGCTCGGCAAAGGCCGCGAACTCCTCGCGGATGGGATAGGTGAGCTCCAGCTCGTCAGCGATATCAAAATAGCGCTGGCCAATGTCCTCGAGCAGCTCCTCACACGACACGTGATACTTAACGTGCGCGTTAACCAGGTAGAGCAGGTCGGTCACCTTGGTGTCGCCCTTAAAGCGGCGGCCGCAGGCGGAAACCACCACAAAACGGCGGGCAGGGTCGGCATCGACGATGGCCTTGATCTTCTTGAAGTGTTCGGCGTCGGCGACCGACGAGCCGCCAAACTTGGCAATCTTAATCATGGGCTTGAGGTTACCTTTCTAAAAGCCTCTGCAAACCTGTTTTGCGCGCTCTGATACCATGGTTTCACCGATTGGGACCAAGGCATCCGAGGAGCAGTGTTATATGGGAACTTATCATAGTACACGAGGACGCACTTTATCGTGCTCAAGTAAGGTGGCAATCCGCACCGGCATCGCTCCCGACGGGGGTTTGTTTGTCTCGGACGAGCTCGGCACCCAGCAGGTCGATATCAGCTCGCTTGCAGATAAATCGTACTTTGAAATCGCTCAAGATGTGTTGGGAATGTTACTGAATGATTACACGGCCGAAGAAATTTCGGCGTGTGTCGACGAGGCATACCGCGGCACGTTCGCGAGTGAAGAGGTTACGCCACTCGTCAAACTCGACGCTGCGCCGGGCGCCGACGCCCCTCAGACCTATGTGATGGAGCTCTTTGGCGGCCCCACGAGCGCCTTTAAGGACGTCGCCCTGCAGATGCTCCCCCGTCTGATGGCCCGCACTTCCGCCAGGGACGGCGGCGCTGAGCGCATCATGATCGTCACCGCCACGTCGGGCGACACGGGCAAGGCCGCGCTCGCCGGTTTTGCCGACGCTCCGGGCACGGGCATCACCGTCTTTTATCCCGAGGGCAAGGTCAGCCGCGTCCAGAACCTGCAGATGTCCACGCAGGAGGGCGACAACGTCGCCGTCTGCGGCATCCGCGGCAACTTTGACGACGCTCAGAGCGCCGTCAAGCGCATCTTTGCCGATAAGGAGCTTGCCGAGCGTCTGGAGGCCGCCGGCACGGTGCTTTCGAGCGCCAACTCCATCAATGTCGGTCGCCTGGTACCGCAGGTCGTCTACTACTTTGCCGCCTATGCGCAGCTGTTGCGCGCCGGCGCCATCGAGGCCGGCGACGCCGTGGAGTTCTGCGTACCGACCGGCAACTTTGGCGATATCCTGGCCGGCTACTACGCCAAGCGCATGGGTCTGCCCGTCGCCAAGCTCGTCGTGGCGAGCGACAAGAACAACGTGCTTGCCGACTTCCTGACCACCGGCGTTTACGACCGTAACCGCCCGTTCTTCACGACCATCTCGCCGTCGATGGACATCCTTATTAGCTCCAACCTCGAGCGCATGCTCTACTTCCTGTCCGATGGCGACTGCGAACTCGTTGCCGGCCTTATGGAGCAGCTGGCACAGACTGGTCGCTACGAGGTTCCCGCCGACCTGCTGGCAAAGATTCAGAGCGTCTTTGGCTGCGGTTGGGCCAGCGAGGACGAGGTCCGCGCTGCCATCAAGAGTTGCTGGGATGCGAACGGCTACGTGATCGACCCGCACACCGCCTGCGGCTATCACGTCTTTGAGCAGGTCGTTCCCGCCGAGGGTGCCAAGGCCCGCGTGCTGCTTTCGACCGCCAGCCCCTACAAGTTCCCGCGCGCCTGCTGCGACGCCCTGGGCCTCGACGTTCCCGAAGATGATTTTGAGGCTATGCGTGTGCTCGAGCAGGCCACCAACACGGTCGCCCCGACCCAGCTCGCCGAACTCGAATCCAAGCCCGTCCGTTTCGAAGACGTCTGCGACGTCGATGAGATGGCCAGCTACGTAGAGCAGGCTGCAAAAAAGATGGCAACCAACTAAACCCCTTATTAAGCGCCGGCGCAAGCCGGCGCACCTTCTTTTTATTTAGCTTTCGGGATGATGACGAGCATGCGAACGGGTCTGGCCGTTTAGTTCGTCGCGAGTTCCGCACGAGCCGGAAAGCACTTAATGTGCTTTCCGAGCGAGCCAGGACTGCCCGAGCAGCGAACTAAACGGTCAGACCCGCCAAGGAGGACCCACATGATCAAAATCACCGTCCCAGCAACCAGCGCCAACCTAGGCATCGGCTACGACACCCTCGGCATGGCCGTCAGCCTCTACTCGCACTTTACCTTTGAGCGCGCCGACAAGCTCACCATCACGGGCTGCCCCGAAGAGTTCCAAAACGAGAACAACCTGGTTTACGTCAGCTTTGTCGATGCGCTGGCCGCATGGGGCGAGCCGGCTTTTCCCGTTGCCATCGACATTCAGACCGACGTGCCCGTCGCCCGCGGCCTGGGTTCCAGCTCCACCTGCGTCGTCGCCGGCATCATGGCTGCCGCCGCGTTGACGGGCCATACCGTCGACCGCGCCGAGCTCGTCCGCATCGCCACCGAGGTTGAGGGCCATCCCGATAACGTCGCCCCCGCTATCCTGGGCGGCGCCGTCTGCTCCTTTACGCCGACCGATTCGCTCCCCCAGTG
>CATVQO010000233.1 GCA_958346165.1 uncultured Collinsella sp.
GCGCCCAGCGCGTCGTGGGCGGCCTGTGCTTTTGCCTGGGCCTGGTGCTGGTGCTGGTGTGCGGCGCCGAGCTGTTTACCGGCAATTCGCTTATGGCCTGCGCGCTCAAGAGCAAAAAGATCACCCTGGCTCGGATGCTCAAGGCATGGGTCGTCGTATGGGTCGGTAACTTTGTCGGTGCCCTGTTCATCGTCTTTTTGGTGTACATGGCCGGCATCTATAAGCTCAACGGCGAGGCGGTCGCCAACTCCATGGTGAGCGTCGCCGCCGGCAAGGTGACGATCGACTGGGTGACGATCTTCTTCCGCGGCATCCTGTGCAACATCTTTGTGTGTCTGGCCGTGTGGATCGGTACCGCCGGCAAGACCGTGGTCGATAAGGTCGTGGGCATTCTGCTGCCCATCGCCGCCTTTGTGGCCTGCGGTTTTGAGCACTGCGTTGCCAACATGTACTTTTTGCCCATGGGTGCCGTGATGCACGCGTGCGGCTATGGTGCCAAGGTTGCCGGGGCCGATGCGCTCAACGTCGCGGGTATTGCGTTTAACCTATCCGCCGCCACGCTGGGCAACATCGTGGGCGGTGCGGTTCTGATCGCGCTCGGCTACTGGTTTGTCTACGCCAAGAAGTCCGAGGCGTAAGGTACCGTCTGTTTGACGTTGGGCCTCCCGCGGGGCGTTGCCGTGCGGGAGGCTTTTTGGGTCTGGGGCCCGTTGCCGGGCTGTTGGCCTGTTGTGTTTGGCTGATGAAAGGGGTAATCGAGATGGCATCTGCTGTGAAGCGTGACGGTCGTACCGTGGTGACCACATGCGGGGGATGCTATGCCGATTGTGCCTTTGCGGCACGCGTTGAGGACGGTCGCGTGGTGGCCGAGTTGCCGGTGCCGGGGCATCCGTGCGCGGCGCGTGCCCTGTGCGCCCGCGGGCGCCATCGCCTGTCTATGCCGTTTGACGAGCGCGATCGGATTTTGCATCCCATGCGACGCCGCCGGGATGGCTCGGGGTTCGATGCGATTACCTGGGACGAGGCGTTTGCTCAGATTGCCGAGCGCCTTTTGGGGATTGTTGACGAGTGCGGGCCCCGTGCGCTGGGCATGACGCTCGGCGTTCCCTCGTTCGACCGCTACTGGGCGTATCGCTTTATGCATGCGTTGGGCTCGCCCAACGTGTACGGTGCCGATGGCGCCTGCGAGGTAAGCCGACTTACCGGTTGGGAGCACAGCCTGGGCTATAGCCCCGCCTCCGACCTGGCACATACCGACTGCATCATGTACCTGGGGCGTTCCATCGTCGATTCATCGACGATGGGGGCCGTCGATGCGCTCAACGATGTGCGCCGGCGCGGGGCGAAGATTATCGTGGTCGACCCCCGGCGCAGCGGCTCCGCCGCGCTTGCCGACCGCTGGCTGCGCGTGCGCCCGGGCTGCGATTTGGCACTACTGCTGGGCATCGCCCACGTGCTGATTGCCGAGGACTTGTACGACCACGAGTTCGTTGCCCGCTATACCACGGGTTTTGACGAGCTGGCGCAGGCGGCCCGTCCTTGGACGCCCGAGTGGGCCGAGTCGATGTGCGACGTGCCGGCCGCAGAGATTGTCGCCACGGCGCGCGATCTCGCTGCCGCCGCGCCTGCCGCTGTGGTGGATGCGGGCTTTCATGGTGGCATCGGTATCGCGTATGCCAATAGCACCCAGACCGCGCGCGCTATCTGCTTGGTCGATGTGCTGCTGGGCTGCATCGGGCATGCGGGCGGCGCGCTCAATCCGCCCACGCCGCTTGTGTTGGGCGACCTCGATCCCACGCGCTTTGCGACGCCGCCGGTGCCGCGTGGGCCCAAGCTGGGGTCCGAGCGCTATCCGCTCGTCGATCCCGAGCGCGGCCTATGCACGACCATCGGTCAGTCGATTCTTGCCGGCGATTTGCGTGGGCTCATCGTCTATGCCAGTAACCCTGGTGCGGGCTATGGCAATGCACAGGCTTGGTTGAGTATTTTGCAGCGGCTCGACTTGCTTGTGACGATTGATATTCGCTGGTCCGAGACGGCACGTGCTTCTGACTTCGTGCTGCCCGACGTGACGTATCTGGAGGCCGACCGCGGCGTGGGAACGGTGGCGGGCGTCAACGATGCGCGCGTGTTCTACCGCAACGCCGTGCTGCCCGTGCAGCATGACGACACACGTCCCGGTCGGGAGATTTTTGCCGGTCTGGCGCAGGCGTGTGGCGCGGGCGAGTACTTCCAGTTTACGTCCGACGATCTAGCGGCTGCCCAGGTGGCGTCGTTTGGGATCAATCTGGACGAGCTCAAGGAGCGCGGCTGGGCCGACACGGGTGTTGCGTTGCCGTCGCGTACAGGCGAGCCGGTGATTCCCTTGGATGGCGGCAAAATTGCGCTGGCAAGCGACGTGTGGGAACGAGCCGGTCTGGGACGCGTGCCAGGCTGGATTGCGCCGATGGTGGAGCCCGGCCCGGGGATGTTTCGCCTCATTAGCGGCAACCGTCCCTTTGAGTCGCATACTTCGCGCAGGCTCGCGGCCCAAGGTGCCGCTGAGGCTGGATCGGACCTGGATGCCGTGCAGATGAATGCCGATGCCGCTGCGCACATGGGCATCGCCGATGGCGAGGTCGTCGAACTTGTGAGCGATTTGGGCCGCGACCGCGTGCGCGTGGAGACGACGCCGTATCTGCATCCGGCGTGCATCTTCACCTCGGCCGCCCCCGGCGGGCGTTCGTTTGGCGCCGATGCCGGTGGCGCTCAAGCCTTGGGCGTGGGCCCACTCGACCATACGCCGCTGCGCTGGGACCCGTTGACGGGTGCCGCGCTCACCCAGGAAAACGCCGTTCGCGTGGAAAAGATCGCGGCGCGCGAGGATAATAACGAGTAATTGACTCAGCTGATGCATTCGACTGATCCACGTTTCTTTTGAAAGGCCGTACATGAGCGATAGCCAGAACATGTCCGATGAGGTACGCGCCCGCCTGCGCGCCATTCCTTCCGTCAACGAGCTGCTTGCCGAGTGGCCGGTAGTGAAGGCGGCGGGGGAGACCTGCGACGCGGTGGTGCATGCCGCCGT
>CATVQO010000234.1 GCA_958346165.1 uncultured Collinsella sp.
GTTGAAATACGACTCGAGCGTGGCGGCGGCTGTCGAGTCAACCTTGACCTGCTCGATCTCGACCTTGGCGCGCTTCGCGGCCGCATGCTCGGCAGCCTTGGCGACGTCACCATTAGAGGCGGCGGGCTCTAGGGCCGCCGCAGCACCCGCGAGTGAGACCCACCGCGAGGCCTCGGCAGATGAAAGCGCCGCCGCCATGGTACCGGCGCCGTAGGTCACATCGAGCTTGGGCAGAGACTCCCCCGCGCGGGCAGCTGCAATGAGGTCGCCCTCAAACCCCTCCGGGATAAAGAATACGCAGTCGGCGCTGCCCTTGGCGCTGTTGCTCTTGGCGAGCGCATCCGCAAGGTCGTACGTGTCGTCGCCGACGCCCGTAACCAGGTCAAAGCGTGAGCTCAGATGCTTGGTAAGCGCCCGCGAAAGGTCACTGTCATCGCGGTCGACCACGATCACGTTGGTGTCGTAGGGTTTGTACTCGGTGAGCTGCGACGAGTTCCAGCTCACCGAGGCCGCGATGAATACGCCCATGAGCGAGATGAACACCGTGTAGATAAGCAGGTAGAACGGGTGTGCGAGCGCCATGCGAAGCGCGGTCTTAAAGGTGCTCATAGCGGCTCCTTCCAAAGATCAGCGTGGCGGCGGCGACAAACACCAGCGCCATAAGGACCAGCGCGCCGGCGCGAACGGCAAAGGGCCCCAGGTCCTCAAAGAAATACAGGCGGTTGAACATGTCGCAGATGAGCTTGACGGGGTTGAGCCAGCACTCGGCCGGACAGGCGCGGGCGACGTCATCGGCAAGCGCCATCGCCGGTTCGCCGTAGAGCCCAGCGAACAAAGCGCACGTGGTGGCAAAGCCTGTGAGGATGCCCGACTTGGATGCCTTGCCGCCCTTAACGGGAAGCGTGCCCACAAAGAGTCCCAAGCCCGTGGCGGCAAGCGCGGAAGCGGCACCGCCCACCAGACACAGCCCCTCGCGCCCGCCAAAGTCGACGCCCACAACCAGGCGCACGTAGCCGATCGCGATCGCCATCGAGGCAAAGGAGACCAGCCACGAGCCCACAAAGATACCGGCCAGCGACGCCGTTTTGGAAAGACCGCCCGCGCAGCGGCGCGCGCCAAGGCCCGACAGATTGGGCTGCAGATCGACGACGCTCAAGGCGGCAAACTCCGCAGACATCATCGCGACCAGGCCAAAGAGCGCGTAATAGTAGATGACCGTGCCATCGGGCGTGGTGCGTGTCAGGCTTACGCGGCGGGTGCCGCCCTCGAGCGACAGGGCGCGCGCAACCGCCTCCGGGTCGGCAAGCGCCGCCGGGTTGTCCTGGGCAATCTGAGACATGAGCTCGGCATTTTGTGTATACGAGCTTGCCACCGTCTCCAGAATGCTGCGGTCGGTGAGCACCGTTGAGGCACGCGAGCTGTCGTAGCTCGACAGCAACGTGAGCTTGGGTGCGCCCGCGTCGTCGACCGTATAGATGCCCGCGACCTCGCCGGCCTTAAGCGCACGGTTCGCATCGGCTGCGTCGTCGCACTCGTGGATCTCGAGCAGCTGATTGTCGCTCTCCTTGGCAAGCGACGTCGCCACGTCCTTAAAGGTCGAGGCGTCCCAGGCCTCGTCCGCTATGACGGCAACCGGTACCGGGTCGACCGTGCCGTCAGAGCTCAGATTCGCAAACATAAACATGAACATCGTGGAAAGTGCGATGGGAAAGAGAGCGCCCCAGACCCACGTGCTCGGCCGGCGCAGCAGCGTCTTGACCGTAGTGATGATGGTGTTGAACATGACTGCCCCCTAGTCGCGCAGCTCGCGGCCGGTGATCTCGAGGAACACGTCGTTGAGGGTCGGCGGCTCGCTCCACACGCGGCCGAGCGCCACGTCGGCGGCGCGCAATGTGTCGAGGATGTCGACCAGGTTGTGCGGGCTCGCCTCGCAGGTGCAGACGAGCTCGCCGCCGGACAGCTCGACGCTGAGCACGTGCTCGAGGGCGCACAGGCGCTCGACTGTGGCGGCCTCGACGGCGCCGACCTCGACAGTCACGCGCTCGCCCATCTGAATCATGCGCTTGAGCTCGTCGTTGGTGCCCTGCGCCAGCACGCGGCCGCCGTCCATGATCATGATGCGGCTGCAAATCTGCTCGACTTCCTCCATGTAATGGCTGGTATACACCACCGTGGCGCCCTCGTCGCGCAGGCGGCAGATGCCCTCCAGGATGGCGTTGCGGCTCTGCGGGTCGACCGCCACCGTGGGCTCGTCAAAGAAGATGAGCTCGGGCTTGTGCGCGATGCCGCAGGCAATGTTGAGGCGACGCGCCAGACCGCCCGAGAGCTTGCCGGGGCGGAACTTGGTAAAGTCGCCCAGCCCGACAAAGTCGATCGCCTCGTCCACGAGCGCGCGACGGCGCTTGCGGTCGTTGATGTACAGGCTACAGAAATAGTCGATGTTCTCGCGCACCGTGAGCTCGTCGAATACCGCCACCTGCTGCGGCACCACGCCGATGCGGCGCTTGAGGTCGTAGCGGGCGGGTGTCATGGGCTCGCCGAACAGCTCGATGGTGCCCTTGTCGTAAGCGAGCAGCTGCAGAATACAGTTGATGGACGTGGTCTTGCCCGAGCCGTTGGGTCCGAGCAGGCCAAAGATCTCGCCGGGGGCGATGCTCAGGCTAAAGTGGTCGAGCGCAATAAGATCGTCGTAGCGCTTGACGAGGTTTTCGACGTGGACGATGTCTGTCATGAGGCGGCCCTTCCGTTGATTGCGGCCCGGTACGATTGCATCATCGCAGGAGCCGCCGGCGCGCACCAGTGAGCTTTGTCACGAGTGCGAGGCTTGGCCGCGTGGCCTGCCGACGCCCCCGATTTGCCGCGTGGGAGGAATGTCACAGTTGCGCAGGCGGCCCCTCCACCACGCGCGGCTTCGCGTACAATACCCGTATGAACAGGCTTTTCGACAAATCGATTGTGCTGGCGTGCTGTATCGCAGCCGCTCTGGGCCTTGCTGTGGACGCTCGCCTGGTCGCGGCGTTTTGCCTTGGCGTTATTGCCAC
>CATVQO010000235.1 GCA_958346165.1 uncultured Collinsella sp.
CATTTTCGAGCGCCGTCAGGTTGGGGACCAGATTGTAGAACTGGAAGACAAAGCCAACGTCGGCGCGGCGGTATTCCACGAGCTGCGCCTCGTTAGCGGAGCTCACATCGCGCCCGTCCACCGTCACGGTGCCGGAAGTCGCCGTATCCATGCCGCCCAGAATGTTGAGCGCCGTGGTCTTGCCGGCACCCGAAGCACCCAAAATGATGGCGAGCTCGCCGCGCTCGACCGTAAAACTCGCGCCGTCGAGTGCGTGAATGCGGGCGTCGCCCTCGCCGTATGCCTTGATGACGTCTTTGAATTCGATATAAGCCATCGATCGGTTCCCATCTGGTCGGATAACTCTTTAGTATTACCCATTTCGCACCGACTAAAAAGGGACGGGTTTATTTTGGCAGGTTCTATATGGGGAAACGGCAGCTATAGATGAGGCGCCGGGGAGGCAGAGAAATCATCGATGGGGTCAGGCCGACCGCCAAACACAACGCACGCATCTCAATCTGTCAGCCAAATCATTCGAACAGCTGTTCGTTTCTATGATATGATTCAGCTATCTAAGCAGGCCAATACGCAGAAAGGCGGCCAACATGGCGTTCGACTTTAAGAAGGAATGCAAGGAGCTCTACAGACCTGCGAGCAAGCCGAGTATCGTAACTGTCCCGCCTATGAGCTACGTTGCCGTTCGCGGAAAGGGCGACCCAAATACCGAAGGTGGCGAGTATCAAAATGCCCTGCCGCTGCTTTACGGCATCGCCTATACCGTCAAGATGTCAAAGAAAGGCTCAAGGAGTATCGAGGGCTATTTCGACTTTGTGGTACCGCCGCTCGAGGGCTTCTGGTGGCAAGACTCCCCGAGCGGCGACATCGATTATGTACGCAAGGACGATTTCAACTTTATCTCGTGCATCCGCCTGCCCGATTTCGTCACTCAGGATGACTTTGACTGGGCGGTCGCGGAAGCCACGGCCAAAAAGAAACTGGACTTTTCTGCCGTCGAGCTGCTTAAAGTTGACGAGGGTCTCTGCGTTCAATGCATGCATACCGGACCCTACGACAGCGAGCCGGCAACCGTAGACGCCATGCATGAATATGCGACCGAGCAGGGCTATGTCCCCGACTTCTCAGACACCCGTTTACATCACGAAATCTATCTTTCCGATCCACGCAAGTGTGCGCCGGAGAAACTTAAGACTGTGGTTCGTCATCCTATCAAGCGCGCTGAATAGCGTGGAGCGTCATTTCACGCGCTGGGTTTTAAGCCAGCCAACCAGCCGCCTCCTAGGCCGTCCGGTAATTATCTTGACGCGGCCCGTCGCATCTTATAAGTTTGTTTTGCTAAAGCTGGAAAGCCTCTCAACGATGCGCAACTCCAGCTCTTTTTCTATCAAGAGGCTTAATGAAATACCAGAAGTCGCGGATATCCATCAACGAACAAATAGCACTATTGACAGAAAACAAGGGTCTTAAGTGCTCTGATCAAAGCGAACTCGAGCGAGCTTTGGTCGAAGCCAACCACTACAGACTGTCGGCCTACTGGTTTCCCTACAAAACCAAATGCAAGTCCGGGATTACCATCTTTCGCGAAGGCACAACATTCGAAACCATCATCTACACGTATGAATTTGACCGAGCCCTCCGGCAGTTAATGTTTGATGCGGTCGGCAGTGCGGTCGGCAGAATTGAGATCTACCTCAGAAGCAGAATTGCCTATCTTGCCTCTGAGGAACGCGGGCCTTTCTGTTACCCAGATGTCGCCATAACGAGGCTCAACTCGGCATGCCCGTCGAGCTCTGCGCCGCACTGGGCTACGCAGCCGTCTTTGGCAGCGCCACCAATACGCTGCTCGCACCCATCCTTATTGGCTGCGAAGTCTTCGGCTTTGGTAACTTGCCGATGTTCATTATTGTCTGCGTTGTGGCTTACCTGTTCAACATGGATAAGTCCATCTACGCCCTGCAGGAGCGGGCGTAGATCGATGTCCAGGCAGGTGGTCTCAGCCGGAAACGGTGTCCCACTCTGAGGCTGTATTCCGGGACACGGTTTCCGCTTGGAACGCCATTCGGAAAGCGCATCCCGCTTTAAAACGGAATTCCGGGACGTAGTTTCCGTCTGAGCCTCCATTCGGAAAGCATGTCCCGTTCTTTCACGGCATCTTGGCTATGCAAAGCGCTCGAGTGTTACTCCTCGTACGCGCCCTCAAGCCGAAGCAGCCACTCCTTGCGATCAAGCCCGCCGGCATATCCGTTAAGCGAGCCGTCCGCCGCCACCACGCGATGGCATGGCACAATAATCGAAACAGGGTTGCGAGCGACCGCGGCCCCCACGGCACGGGGAGACACAACGGGTGTCTCATTTCCCGGCACACGATGTCGAGCCGCAACACGCTGGGCGATCTCGCCATACGTAGCGACCTCGCCACGCGGAATAGAAAGCAGCTCGTACCAAACTTCACGCTGAAACGCCGTGCCAATCAAATGCAACGGCGGCGTAAACCGAGGTTCCTGCCCTGCAAAATAAGCATTCAGCCAAGCCCACGAACGCTCAAGCACCGAAGAAGCCGCACCATTTGCAGGACTCACCGACGACATGCCGCCAGCACCAGAAACTGCATCGGCGCCTTCAACATGTTCAGGATCTTCTTTGAGAAGCGTGGAGCCAAAATGCTCCTGTCCCTCAAACCAAAGCCCCGTCAGACCGCGGCCATCAGCGGCAAGCAAGATTTCGCCCAAAGGCGAAGCAAACGTCGTCGTGACCACCAGCGGCTCCTTTCAAAACTCCGCAACATAATACCGCGAATTGTGCAGACAACCCCAATCGACCCCAAAGTCACCCAAGGCAGCAGGCGCGCAGCGCCGAGGCCGCCGCCGGGACCAGGGCCCGCAACAGCCACGCGCCCCCACATCAGCCCAGCGGCCTCAACCAACAACGACCCCATCGCAGGCCGCTTGCAGCAGCGTCACCGCAGGCGGGGGCCGGGCTCAGTTTTCAGAACACTCCGCAGACCAGTGTGGCGCCTTGTCCGCGGCTCCGAAGGAGCA
>CATVQO010000236.1 GCA_958346165.1 uncultured Collinsella sp.
GACCTGTACAAGACGCACGTGGCGCTCGACATGGACGAGCACGAGGTGATCGACTACGACTGCGATTGCCCCGCTGCCTATCGCTACCCCGGCATGTGCAAGCACGCCATCGCCACGGCGCTAGCGTACCTGGACGCCAGCGGCATTGAGCCTGTTGAGGGGCTGCGCACGCCGGTCCGCACGTTTACGGCGGCGCCCAAGCAAGCCGCGCGTCCTGCGTCTGCCGCACCGGCGGTCAACCCTAACTTTCCCTTCCCGGCGCCAGTTCCCACGAGCCCGAGCCTCATGAAGGCGCTCTCCGATCTTTCGGACGCGCGCATGGATGAGTTGGCGGGCATGCGCCGCAAGCTCGCCGGCACTGTCGACCCCGATGCCCCCAAGGCGGTGTTGGAGCCCTCGCTGGTGCCGTACTACAATCCGCTGTTCGCCGACCGCTTTAGCTGGGCGCTCGAGCTTCGCATCCGATGCGGCTCGGTGTCCTACGTGGTCAAGGACATCGACGGCATGGCCGCCGCCTACGTGCGCGGCGGCACGTTCTCGTACGGCAAGAAGCTCACATTCCTCCATACGCCCGAGGCCTTTGACGAGGTTTCGGTGCGCCTACTCGACCTTGTTGTGGCAACGGTTGTGTATCTGAGCGACATCACAAGTTCGCGTTCGGCGTCGTACGATTTTGCACGCAGCGGCTTTGTCGCCGAGCGTCAACTGCCGCTGTCCGAGCATGACATCGTATACATGCTGGACTTGCTGCGTGGCCGGACCATTTCCTTTGAGCCCGCCTGGTCGCGGGGAACGACGACGCATCGTTCCTACGAGGTAGCGGTTGAGTTGTCGCCGGTGGGGGAGGACGAGGCCTCGGCAAAACAACCACCGCTCCTCGCCGCCAAGATCGCGCCGGCGGCCGGTGGCAGCTACGACCTGCGCCTGCCCGCCGATATGTACTGCTTTGCCTCGGGCGACGTTGCCTATCTGGTCGACACGCACCGCGCGCGCCGCGCCGATGCGGCGTTTGCCCAGCATGCCGCACCGTTTCTGTCGCGTCTACTGCCCTGTCGCACACCGGTCCATATCGCCGCCGAGCAGGTGGGCGAATTCTGCCGCATGGCACTGCCCGTGCTGCGCGAATACACCGACCTCACCGCTCCCGCCGTGCTCGACACCGTGGCGCCCGAGCCGAGCTTTGCCATGGCAATCGGTGTCGATGACGGGCTTGTGACCTGCAAGATTACGGTTGCCTACGGTGATTGGTCGGCAGATCTCTTTAGCCTGGGCGCTCCGGGCAGCCCCTTCGAAGAGCAGCGCCCTGGTGTGCCGCCGCGCGACGAGATAGCAGAGTTTCGCGTTATGGACACGGCGGCCCTGTATTTCGACTTTTACGAGGGCGGCCTGGCGTTTGAGGAACGCGACGACGAGAGCCTGTTCCACTTGCTGACCGAGGGCCTGTCTGCCCTGTCCGAGCTGGGCGAGGTCATGCTCAGCGACCGCCTACGCCAGATCTCGGTCCGCCCTGCGCCCAAGCTTTCGGTGCGTGCAACCGTCAAGAGTAACCTGCTCGACGTCGAACTGGGCGCGAGCGGCCTTTCGGCGGCAGACCTTGCCATCTACCTGGACTCGTACAAGCGTCACCAGACGTTTGCGCGTCTCACGTCGGGCGACATCATTCGCCTGGACGAGGGAGCGCGCGCCGCGTTTGGTCTTGCCGAGGACCTGGGGGTCGATGCTGTCGACCTGCTCGACGGCGTGTCGCTTCCCGCGTCGAGTACCCTGTTTGTCGACAGCATGCTTGCGCGCACGCCCGAGCTCGAAGCCGATCGCGACGCTGCGTTCCGTCGCACCGTCGAGCGCTTGGATACGCTCGGCAAGATGGACTTTACGGTGCCGGTCACGCTCAAGGCCACACTGCGCGGCTATCAGGTCGACGGCTACCAGTGGCTCGGTTCGCTCGAGCACCTGGGCCTTGGCGGCATCTTGGCCGACGATATGGGCCTGGGCAAAACGCTGCAGATGATCGCACATATTCTGGCGCGCGTGGAGGCGAGGGACACTAAGCCCACGCTCGTGGTATGTCCTGCGTCGCTCGTGTATAACTGGACTGCCGAGCTGGAGCGTTTTGCCCCGTCGCTCGATGTGTGCGCCATCGTGGGCGCCAAGGCTCAACGCCGTGTGCAGATCGCCGGCGTGGCCGAGCATAACGTGGTCGTGACGTCGTATGACCTTATGCGGCGCGATATCGACGAGTATGCCGAGCAGGACTTTGCCCGTGTGGTGCTCGACGAGGCCCAGTACATTAAAAACCCGCTCACGCAGGTAGCGCGCGCCGCCAAGCGCCTGCCGGCCGGTGTGCGCTTTGCCCTGACGGGCACGCCCATCGAAAACCGCCTGTCCGAGCTCTGGAGCATCTTCGACTTTCTTATGCCGGGCCTTTTGGGGACGCGCGAGTCGTTTGCCAAGCGCTTTGAGAGCCCCGTCGAGCATGCCGAGGGCGATAGCGCCGCTCGCCTGCAGGCGCTCGTGTCGCCGTTTGTGCTGCGCCGTGTCAAGGAAGACGTGGTTGCCGACCTGCCCGAGAAGATCGAGGACACCGTCATGGCGCAGCTCACCGGCGAGCAGCGCAAGCTCTACCTGGCCAACCAAGACCGCATCGCCCAGCAGGTGCAGCATCGCGAGGCATCCGAGTTTAAGAAAGACAAGCTCAAGGTGCTCGCCGAGCTCACCAAGCTGCGCCAGATCTGCTGCGACCCGCGTCTACACTACGAGGATTACAAGGCGGGGAGCGCCAAGCTCGACGCTTGCATGGAGCTCGTGCACGGTGCGCTCGACGGCGGGCACCACATTCTGCTGTTCAGCCAGTTCACGGGCATGCTCGATATCATTGGCAAGCGCCTGGCCAAGGAGGACATCGGCTTTCTTAAGCTCACGGGCGCTTCGTCCAAGGAGAGCCGCGCCAAGATGGTCGCGCAGTTCCAGGCGGGCGAGGTGCCGGTGTTTCTGATCTCGCTCAAGGCGGGCGGCGTGGGCCT
>CATVQO010000237.1 GCA_958346165.1 uncultured Collinsella sp.
GAATGCTCGCCAAAAAGCTGCAGACGGCAGGCATCCGGCAGACCGCGCTGCCGACATGGCTCAACGAGGTGGACCTGTAGGAGCTGCTAGGCCAAGCATCGCCGAATCGCATTCCCCCTATCTGGGCCGCGTTTTCCCAACGGCCACGCCAACGGAAAGCGCGTCCCAGCCTGGACGCTCAAAACGGGATGCACTTTCCGGATGGCGGGCCTGGCGGAAAGCGTGTCCCGGAATCCCGTCTCAGAGCTGGACAGGCTTTCCGGTTGAGTCCTTCAACGGAAACCGCATCCCGGAATAAACACTCAAACTGGGATGCGCTTTCCAAGTGAGCGGTTAACGGAAAGCGCATCCCACTCTGAGGCATGATTCCGGGACGCTGTTTCCGCCAGAGGCTCTACCGGAAAGCGTGTCCCGTTCTGAGCGCCAATTCTGGGATGCAGTTTCCACTCCAAACAAAGGGCCCCGGCTCGCGATGGAGCCGGGGCCAAAGGCGCAGCGTATGTAGTTGATGTTGAGCGCGAACAGCTCGTCAGCAATGGCCGTCCGCGCCCTACCCTACCCGCGGTTGCGGGCGCGGCTGTAGGGCGTATCCACCATGGGCAGATCCGGACGCAGCTTGCCGTCGAACGCGCGGTAGGCGTTCTGCACGGCGGGCGCCGTGGGGATCGTTGCGATCTCGCCGATGCCCTTGCCGCCGTATGCCACGGGCAACAGCTCGTCCTTCTCCACGTAGATGGCGTGGATATTCGGGATCTCGGGCGCACGGAACAGCCCGAGCGTACCGTACCTTGCCTGGGGCACGCAGTCCTTGAGCGGCCAGTCCTCGGTAAGCGCATAGCCCATACCCATGAGCACGCCGCCTTCGATCTGACCCTGGATGGAGATGGGGTTGACCACCTTGCCGGAATCGTGCGCGGCATAGACCTCGCTCACGCGGCCGTCATCATCCAGAATGACCACATGCGTGGCAAAACCGTAGCAGATGTGGCTCTTGGGGTTGGGCACGTCGGCACCCAGCTTGTCGGTCGGCTCCAGATACACGTAGCCAAACTCGCATCCCTCGAGCGCCTTGATGGCGGTCGCGGGATCCTGAGGATGCATGCCCTGGCCGGCGACGAGCTCCTGCGTGCGCAGCTGATAGGCGCGACCGTCGTCGTACTCAATCTTGACGCCGTCGCCATGCGCATTCACGGGAGCGGCGGGCGCAGACTTGCCGGCCTCGATGTCAAGCATGGCATCGCGCAGCAGGAAGGCGGCACCGCGCACGGCCTCGCCGGTCACGACCGTCTGACGCGAGCCAGACGTGGTGCCGGAGTCGGGAGCGTTCTCGGTAGAGCACTCGCCATTGGCAATGCAGCTCAGCGGCAGACCGCAGGCCTCGGCAACGTCCTGCAAAAAGACCGTGTTGCAGCCCTGGCCGATGTCGGACGTGGCGGCATAGACCACGGCCACGCCGTTCTCGACGCGGATCTTGCAGCGGCCGGCATCGGGCAGGCCCACGCCCACGCCGGCGTTCTTCATGGCGCAGGCGATACCGGCGTGTCCGGGATGCGCGTAGTAGGCATCCTTGACCTCGAGCAGCGTCTCTTTAAGCGCCGTGGAGCAATCGGCAATCTGGCCGTTGGGCAGAACCTCGCCCGGCTCGATGGCGTTGCGGTAGCGAATCTCCCACGGATCCAGGCCGACCTTCTCTGCCAACAGGTCGATCAGGCTCTCGAGCGCAAACTCGGACTGGCAGACGCCAAAGCCGCGGTACGCACCGGCGGGCGGGTTGTTGGTGTAGTAGCCAAAGCCGCGAATGTCGGTGTTCTGGTACTTGTAGGGGCCGACGGCATGCGTGCAGGCGCGCTCGAGCACCGGGCCGCACAGCGACGCGTAGGCGCCGGTGTCAAAGTTGATCTCGCAATCCAGGCCGGTAAAGTTGCCCTCGGCGTCGCAGCCCAGTGTAAAGGTGCCGTCCATGGCGTGGCGCTTGGGATGGAAAGCGAGCGACTCGGCGCGCGTGAGCTTGCACTTCACAGGACGCTGGAACTTATAGGCAGCGAGCGCAGCCAGGTGCTGGATGGACACGTCCTCCTTGCCGCCAAAACCGCCGCCCACGAGCATAGTCTCGACGACCACACGCTCGGGTTCGCCATCCCAGCCAAACATGTGGGCACACTCTTTGCGCGTGTCGTAGGCGCCCTGGTCGGTCGACTGCACCTTGACGCCATTCTTGTACGGGAAGGCAACGGCGCACTCGGGCTCCAAGAAGGCATGCTCGGTAAAGGGCGTAGTAAAGCGCTGCGTCACGGTGAATGCGCTCTCCGCCAGCGCCTTGGCGGCGTCGCCGCGCGTCACATGGCGGCTCTGGCACACGTTGTCCTTGAGCTCCACCGTGTTGCCAAAGGCAAAGAAGCTGTCGTGCAGGCGCGGGGCGTCGGCAGACCTGGCCTCGGCGATGTTGCGCACGGGCTCCAGCGGCTCGTAATCAATCTTTACGAGCTTCTTGGCCTTCTCGAGCGTCGCCTCGTCCTCGGCAACCACCAGCACGATGGCGTCACCCACGCAGCGGGTGATATCGCCCTGGGCGATCATGACGTCCCAGTCCTGGATAAGGTGGCCGACCTGGTTGACCGGCACGTCCTCGGCGCGCAGGATGCCCACCACACCGGGCAGGGCCTCGGCCTTGGAGGTATCGATGGAGAGCACACGGGCGCGCGGATACTTGGAGCGCACGGCGCTGGCATAGGTCAGGCCCGGCTGGTCGATCTCGTCGATGTCGTCGGGGTACTTGCCCTCGCCGAGCACCTTCTTGCGCACGTCGATGCGGAAGGCGCGCTTGCCCACGCCGTAGTCATCGCCGCGCTCCAAGTCCTCGTCGATCTGCTTTTCGCCGCGGAGCACCGCAGCGGCCAGCGCAATGCCCTCGATAATCTTCTTGTAGCCGGTGCAACGGCAGACATTGCCGCGGATGGCGTACTTGATCTGCTCCTCGGTGGGCTCGGGGTCCTCGGCGATGAGCGCTGCACCCGCCATGA
>CATVQO010000238.1 GCA_958346165.1 uncultured Collinsella sp.
TGATCTCCGCCTTGAGAGGGCGGCGTCCTAAACCGCTAGACGAACGGGCCATATGACATCTGCACTGCCGTGCTGCGAGGAAATATATTACGGGACAAAAAACGTCAGCGCAAGAAGAAATTCCAAATTGCCGAAAAAATGTCGGCAGGTTATGGAACACGCAGGTAAACTGGGTAGCTAATTCAAGCTGAGATGGACCAAAAGAGCTTCGCGATCGTTGGGAATGTTGTCTTCGATCACGTCGTCGAGGGCGGAGTTGAGAAGCTGACCCAGTTCCGGCCCGGGCTTGACTCCGGCACGGATCAGGTCGCCGCCGTTGATGGCGAGCATCTTGAGCGTATAGGGCTCCCCTGTCTTCAGCAGCTCGTGCGCCATCGCGCGCATTTCCTCGATTGTCTCGACATAATAGAAGCACGACGGGGCCTTGCCGAGCGTGTCAGCACGCTTAAGGTCCATGAGCTCGTCAATCAGGCGGGCCGTGTCGACGCCCTCACCCGAAAGCGCGCGCATCATATTGAGCAGGCAGGAGCGCTCGGGGCGCAGCGGCTTATCGTGATATTTGATGAGCAGGCAAACGTCGCGCACCAAATCGTGCGAGAGCGCCAGGCGATCCATGATGACGCGCGCCTTCTTGGCGCCGAGCTCTGGATGACCGTAGAAGTGTCCGCTGCCGGCGTGATCGACCGTAAAGCACTCGGGCTTGGAGACATCGTGCAAAAACGCCGCCCACATAAGGCTCGACGATGGCGCGACGCCGTCGCACAGCGCCAGCTCCCCTGCCACTGTCAGCACACGGGCGATATGCTCGTAGACGTTAAACGCATGGTAGACACTTCGCTGATCAAACCCGCGACCCGCTGCCAACTCGGGCACAGCGGCACAGATGAGCTCGGGATAGCGAAGCATCGCGTCTCCCCCATGACCGGTCGAAAGAATGCCCTCGAGCTCAATACCCACACGCTCGCGCGCCACAGCATCGAGCAGCGGCGCGCACTCGGCAAGCGCACGCTTAGTCTCGGGCTCAATCATAAAGTCCAGACGGCAGGCAAAGCGCACCGCACGCAGCATGCGCAGGGCGTCCTCGTTAAAGCGACGCTTGGGATCGCCGACAGCGCGAATCAGCTTGCGCTCCAGATCACCCTGGCCGTCGTAGCGGTCGACAAGCCCGCGCTCGGGATGCCAGGCCATGGCGTTGACGGTAAAGTCGCGGCGCGCCAGATCGTCCTCGAGCGAGGCGGCGCGCTCGACGCTCTGAGGATGGCGCCCATCGGTATAGAAGCCATCCAGACGGTACGTGGTGACCTCGATACGCTCGCCATCGGAAATAGCCGTGATTCCGCCAAATTTAATGCCCGACTCCACAACCACGATGCCGGCGGCCTCGAGCGCCGCCTTGGACTCCTGCCACAGGCCGCTACAGCACATATCAACATCGTGGCTGGGGCACCCCATCAGGGCGTCGCGCACCCAACCGCCCACGTACCAAGTCTCAAGACCAGCCGCCTCAAGCGCGCGCAGGACGCGTAGGGACGCATCGGACGGTTGAATACCGTTGAGCGAAACGTTGCACATGCCTATGGCCTCCTGCGACTATCAAATTGGCTATCGATTGCGTCTGCAAGAAGTCTAGCAAGAAACAGCCTCCACTGCACACGCAAGTCCGATAAACAAAAACGCATCCGTCCTAGTCTAAGACGGATGCGAAATAATCAAACTATTCAGACAAGGTGCCGGAACTAGCAGACCTGGCGAACCTCGATGTGCTTCTTATATTCGTCCACCTTGGCAAAATCACCCAGACCGGGGCACTCGACCACGTTGGCGCCAGTGGCCATCGAAAGGCGCAGGGCGTCCTCGACGCGCTCGGGGGCGTCGTGCCACACGGACAGGAAGGCAGCGAGCGAGGAATCGCCGGCGCACACCGTCGACAGCAGCTTGACGTCGAAGGTGCGGTTGGCAAACCAGATATGCTCGCCGTTGGAGAAGTACGCACCGGCGCCACCAAGGGTCAGCAGCACGTTCTTGGCGCCCTTGGCGTGCAGCTCGGCCATAGCGCCCTTGACGGACTCGTCGTCGCCACCGCTCACCTTGATGCCAAAGATGTCAAGCAGCTCGTCGTCATTGGGCTTGATCAGCAGTGGCTCCAGAGCAATGAGGTCTGCCAGCTGATGGCTCGAGATGTCGAGGACGAACTCGGCCCCCTTGGCCTTGACACGGCGCAGGACCTCGGCCAAGAAGCCCTCGGAAGTGTTGGGAGGCAGCGAGCCGCTGATGACCAGGCAGGTCATGTCATCGAGCGAATCGATAAGTTCAAACATCTCCTGCTCGTTGGCCTCATTGATGGCGGCACCGGCATTGACCATGTTGTACTCGGTGTCGGGACCGGCATTAAGGAACACGTTGACGCGCGTGATGCCGTCGGTCCACACGGGCTTGACGGGCACGCCCAGGGCCTCGGCGCCCTTAACGATAAACTCACCCGAGAAGCCGGCGAAGAAACCCAGGATCGTGGTGTCGACACCATAGTGGTCAAGCGTAAACGAGACGTTGAGGCCTTTGCCGTTGGGCGTGTAGACGGCATTGCGGGTACGCGTGACGGTATTGGCAGTAAGGCCGTCGCAGGCGATGTTGTAATCAATGGCGGGATTAGCAGTGAGCGTGTAAATCATGAATGTTCCTTTCACGAAGCAACGTGTTAATGAAAGTATATTCCACGCATCGGTAAAAGGCTAGGACAACTCAGTGAACGGTGTGGAAGCGATGAAGTACGGCAGGACACCTCTCCCCCATGGCGGAACAAAAAAGGCGCCCCGGCCGAAACCGGGGCGCCGCATGCGCACGAATATGTCGCGTTTCGATTACTGACGATCGAGCTTGCGGACAGCAACGCGCTTGCTGTACTCGTCGACGTGACCGAAGTCACCAATGCCGACGGACTCGGCAACGTTGGCGCCGGTGGCCATAGCGAGCTTCATGGCCTCCTCGA
>CATVQO010000239.1 GCA_958346165.1 uncultured Collinsella sp.
GGGATACCAAACACAACCGGCTCGATGCGCGCGTAGTACACCACCGACGAACCGATAAACAGGCCGGCAATCACAATTGCCATCGACATGCGGTCGATAATTCCGCCCAGCTGTCGCAGCGCCTTATCGCTGCTCATGATCTGCGTGTTCACCTTAAGCTGGCCGCGCGTGAGCATACGCGAAGCCAAGCCCAGATACTCGGCCGCCTCGAGCGAGCCCTTCGCCGCGCGATAACTGCTCGCTGCAAAGTCGCGGCTCATCTCGCGCATGCGGGCGTAGGTGCTCTTCTCGTTTTTGATGTGCGTCTGGATGATCTGGATCATGTTGACGTTGGGCATGTACTCGGTCAACAGGCCCTCGAGCGTCACCATGCCGCGGGCGAACATCGTCACCACGCTCGGCAGCTCAACGTCATTTTTGCGCGCGAGGTTTAACAGCGAGGTCAAAAACTCGCCGATATCCAGGTCTTTAAGGTCGAGCCCGGCAAAGTCGGCAACAATAAAGTCCAAGTCGGACAAAAAGGCCGAATGGTCAAGCTCGGCCGAATCGCCGCGCGTCACGGCGAAGCGCATGAGCGAATCCTTGAGCTTGGGCACGTCACCCTCGGCCACGGCGAAAATCATGTCCTTGACGATGCCACGGTCGTGGCTCGACATACGCCCGACCATGCCCAAGTCGATAAAGTAAACGATGCCGTCCTTGAGAATGATGTTTCCCGCATGCGGGTCGGCATGGAAAAAGCCGTCATCAAGCACCTGCGACGAGTAGTCCTCGACAATCGCGGCACCGATCTTTTCCAAGTCATAGCCCTCGGCCACCAAGCGTTCAGGATCGGCGATCGAAATGCCGTCGACGTAGTCCATAACCACCACGTGTTCGGTGCACAGGTCCAGATAGGATTTAGGGCACGTCACGCCATGAACGCTCTTATGGAACTCGTAGAAGTCGTTGAGGTTTTTGGCCTCGGCCAAAAAGTTGGTCTCCTCGCGAAACGAGGTCCACAGCTCCTCGACCACGCCGTGCAGGTCAACGAATTGATCGGTGTTGACGAACTTGGAAACGATACGCACCACCGAGCGGATGATATCGATGTCCTGCGCCATAACCTGCTGCGCACCGGGGCGCTGCACCTTGACGGCCACATCCTCGCCCGTCACCAGACGAGCGCGGTGCACCTGCGCGAGCGATGCGCTACCAAGCGGATTGGGATCGATCGCATCGAACATCTCCCCCAGGCGCAGGCCGTATTCTTCCTCCAGACAGCGAAGCACTACCTCGTACGGCACCGGCTCCACGTCGGAGCGCAGACGACGCAGCTCGTCGCAAAAGCGTTGCGGCAGAATCTCGGACCGGTTGGCCAGAATCTGCCCCATCTTGACGAACATAGGGCCGAGTTCCTCGAGCAGGCGGCGCAAACGAACCGGCGTGAGGTTATCCCACACGCGGTACTTTTTGACCAGGCGAACAATCTGCCCAATGCGTTCGCGACGACCCGCCGGCGTGAGCTGGTATTCCTCGTCCGGTGCCATCGCGTCGGGCTCCTCGGGCACCATATCGACAGCGCGTGGCTTCTTGCGAGCGCCCGAGACGGCAGCGTCGACCTCATCGACAACCGCCGCCTCGTCACCCAGAGGATCTAGATTGTTGTAATCGGTGGTGGAATCTGCCATCTGCGCTGCTACTCGGCCTCTTCGGTATCCTTCGCATCGTCGGGCTCAACGGACTCGACGGGCACCGAGGTCACGTTGTCCTCGACCGAATCGACGATGTCGCGCACATGGGCCAGGAAGGCCGTACGCTCGGGCGCAGTCATAACGCGGACGCGAGCCAGAATGAGCTCGTCGAGCACGCGTTGGGCCGCGGTCTCGCCCTGCATGCCCAGACGCTCGGTCAGGTCGGAGATGGTACCGCCGGCCTGCTCGAACATGTCGGACACACTGCGGGCGATATCGGGGGTGGCGGTGTCCTTGCGGACCTGCTCGCCTTTGGTATTAAGGTCGTCGAGGACCTTCTTGCCGCCTTCAACAGCAACGGCGGCAGCGCCAAAGCCCACGTTAATGGCGCCGTTAACAAGCTGATCGAGTTTCATAACCATGGTTGTCTCCAATCACAAACAACTGCATTGGCGTTCTTGTACCCAAGATTGAGTGAAAGCGACAAAGCGTTTTAGCACTATTCGATCGACGGGAAATCCCTACCTCACGTTGTCGTTCATCGCGAAAGAGTTCTTCATGGCGCAGCTCGTGGTGTAGAGCACCTTGCCCAGCAGGGCATCGGTCTCCACGCGCACAAGCTCGGCAAAGGCCTCGTTGGCGCGTGCAAGCTCGGCAGGCACCTCGGCCTCGGGTAGCGCGGCTACGGCAGCATCGACGTCATGGATCTGCTTGTGGCCCATGCCACCGACCTTCTCCTGATAATCCTCGACCGCGCGACCGCACTCATGGAAGCGGACGTCGGCCAGGGCGCCGATCAGGCGGTTGGCCCAGTAGAAGTTTTCGGACGTCACGCGAGCCTGCGTGTCGGCATAGTACTCGGGCATGGTCTCGACGTTGGCGTACAGCGGGACCAGCGCGTTAAACGAGTTGGAGCCAAAGGCCATCCACTGCACGGCGCGATAGGCCGGCTGCGCATAGGGGCGCAGCTGCAACACGGCGAGCTGGCTGTTGCGGTTGATGCCGATGGGGCGATAGGCGCCGCGCGTGGCGGGCGTGCCCTTACTGCCGTAGCAGTCGTACTCCGTGCCCTGGTAGTGGCTCGAGAGTACGTACTTAATGTCCTCGATGGTCACCTTGCGCTCGGGCACACGGCTCCAGGGGATGTCGTCGCTCTCGGGCGTGTAGTCGGCGTCGGGGCCGTCCCACACATCGCTGGGGTTGAGGCAGCGCTGCATGTACCAGGCGCGCGGCGTGTTGTAGACGTGGTCGCTGTCGCTGTGCGAGCCAAAGGCCTCGCGCGGGTT
>CATVQO010000240.1 GCA_958346165.1 uncultured Collinsella sp.
AGAAAGGTGCCCGCGTGCTCAAAGCAGTCGTTTTCGATATGGACGAAACGCTTCTCAGCATCAACCTCAACGCGTTCATCCTTCGCTATTTTAAGGATGTCTCTTCGATGCTCGCGGATATCGGGCGCCGCAGCCGCGGTGGCACGATGGCGCGCCTCGGCACCATCCTGGTCGACCTCAACGCCAATCGCCGCAGCGGCACGGACAACCGCACCAATCTTGAGTTTTACCAAGAAGAGGTCGAGCGCCGATGCGGGATCTGCCTCTCCGATCCCCTCATCTACGAGGCGTTTACCTACTATGACCGCGAAGTTCTTCCGTACAAGAACGACGATATCATTAACGCCCACGCCATGCCGGGCGCACACGCCGCGCTCCAGGCCGTACAGGACGCAGGGCTGCGCTGCGCGCTCTTTACCAACCCCAGCTTTCCCCAGGGGGCCATCGAGTGCCGCATGGGTTGGGGCGACCTGGCCGACGCCCCCTTTGAACTCGTGACGCACATGGGAAACGCCACCCGCTGCAAGCCCGATGCCACCTACTATCTAGAGCAGCTTCAGGTGATGGGGCTCGAGCCACACGAGGTCCTTATGGTGGGCAACGATCCCAAGCGCGACTTCCCCAGTCCCGCCTGCGGCATTCAAACTGCCTATGTTGGCCAGGGAAAACCCGGCCGAGCCACCTGGCGCGGAACCATGGAAGACTTCGCCCGCGACTTTAACGCCGTAATCGAAGCCTTCTACGAACACCAAGTAGCCGACGAACTGTCGTAGGACCCCTCGCTCCAAACCAAATATCGCCGCAGGTTGAGCACAAGTCAGCGAAAATGCCCCTAAGCGAGCAATGTGCCTTGAAAGAGGAGGGCATAGGCCTTCTGGCCATGCCCGACGATTGAAAGGCAGATTGCCGCTTAGGGGCATTTGCAGCGTCGACTGGTTACGCGGTTTGGTAAAACCGCGTAACTAGCACACCTGGGTTTTGCCGATCATGATGTTGAGGATCTCGATGTCGGTGTCCTTCATGCCCACGCGGCCTACGTAGCCCATACTGGCGATTGTTTGCTCAACGGTATCTTGGATCAGGCCCTCGCCGGCGCGGAAGCCGCGACCCTGCATGGCCATATCATGGCCCAGAATCGCCGCATCGACGGCAGCCGAGATCTTGGCGGCACAGCTCGCCTTGGCGCCGTCGCACACGATGCCGCCCACGTTACCGAGCGTGTTCGAGACGGTCGCGCCAATCTGTTCGCGCGTGCCACCGCACAGCCAGGTAATCGCAGCGCCGGCGCCGCACGCAGCGCAAATAGCACCGCAAAACGCCGAAAGCGCACCAATATAGCTCTTGATATGCACGGCGATAAGATCGGACAGCATCACGGCGCGCACCAGGCGCTCGTGGTCGCAACGCAGGTACTCGGCATACTCCATGACGGGCAATGCGCAGGTAATGCCCTGATTGCCCGAGCCGCACACAATGGCGACCGGCAGCGCGCAACCGTTCATGCGGGCGTCGGACCCGGCGGCCGCACGGGCACGGGCGCGGCAGGCGACGTCATCGGCACGAGCACCCAGCAGCGTACGGCCCACCTCGGCGCCCCAAGCGTGCGCGAGACCCTCGGCACTGATCGCGCCATTCAGCTCAATCTGACGCTCAACGGCAGCGCGGGCGTCCTCAATGTCACCATCCTCGATAAAGTCGATGATGGTCTCGATCGACATGGGCGTGTCGGCGTTATCTGCCGCACGCTCGGCCACCACGCGCTCGGCGCAGGCGGCGCACTCCCCCGCCGACTTACCGCATACCGGAATACCGTCGAGCGTATGGCACGTGACATTAGTGTGGTGATCGGTAATCTCGACGACCGCGGTATGGCCCCCGGCCGTCGCAGTCACCTTGATGTAGAGGTTGGGCACACCCTCGACAAGCGACACATCGCAGTAGTCCGCATCGGCAAGCAGCTCGGCCACGCGGGCGCGGTCCGCGTCATCGACGCTCTCGAGCACCTCGAGCGCGCTCTTGGCGTCGCCGCCCACGGCACCCAGCACGGCCGCGGCCTCAATACCGTGCATACCGCCCGAGTTGGGCACGGTCACGCTCTTGACGTTCTTGATGATGTTGCCCGAGCAGGCAACATCCATATGATCGGGTTCGCAACCGAGCGTCTGGCTCGCCAGCGCCGCTGCATAAGCAACGGCAATGGGCTCGGTGCAGCCGAGTGCACAAACAAGTTCGCGGTTCAAAACATCGCAAAACGCGGCATCACGAAGGGAATCGGCAGGCATAGGTATCTCCTACTTGTATAACGGGCTGGGCTCTCAATAATAATTAGCTCTTTTATTTGATAACAATGCATCAAAAACCGCAACCCAGGTTCCGGTAGACGGCATTCAGGCGCAAACTGACGGCATTCATTCATGAGAAACCGGTCTTGTTGCATGCTAAAGCGTTTGACCAAAAAACGCCCAAGCGTTTACACAAAAGTCGCGCTATCATGCAGTCGAACGCGGTAAAACCTTTAGCAATCTCGCCGCACAGACCAGAGAGGAACTATCCATGAAGATCGGTATCGGTAACGACCACGCCGCCGTCGAGCTCAAGAACATCATCTCCGAGCACCTGAAGGAGCGCGGCTGCGAGGTCGTGAACTTTGGCACCGACACCTCCGAGAGCTTTGACTACCCCATCGCCGGCTACAAGGTGGGTAAGGCCGTTGCCAACGGCGACGTCGATCTAGGCATCCTGATCTGTGGCACCGGCGTCGGTATCAGCCTGGCTGCCAACAAGGTCGAGGGCGTACGCGCCGTCGTGTGCTCCGAGCCCTTCAGCGCCAAGCTCTCCCGCATGCACAACAATACCAACGTGCTCGCTTTTGGCGCCCGCGTCGTGGGCTCCGAGCTCGCCAAGATGATCGTCGACGAGTGGCTCGACGCCGAGT
>CATVQO010000241.1 GCA_958346165.1 uncultured Collinsella sp.
ATGGCTGAGTAGCGGACATATCCCCTCGGGACCCTACAGGGTAAAGCTCTGAAAACGTCCTCGGACATGCATGAAACCCCCGCTGCGCACTTCGTGCGGCGGGGGTTTCATGCGTCCTGCGGAATATTTTCAGAGCTTTACCCTGTAGGGTCCCTGCCGCCACGTAGCAATCAGGGAATCCGGGGTGGACGGCGGCTTGGCTACGAGCTGGAGCTGAAAATCTGAATGGATGGGTGCCGTTGCTGGGAGCGAAGGCGTTGCTGATGATGATCACTTTGGAGATTGAAAGGCCGGTGGGCTTCGGCGGTTGTTGTGCCGGAAACTACATCCCAGTTTGGAGGCGGATTGTGGGATGTGGCTTCCGCTTGGGGCCTGTTTGGGAAACTTTGGGACGGAATTTTGCTTTATTGTGGGTCGCACTTTCCGCAACGTGCCTCAACCGGAAAGCGTGTCCCAGTATTTGCGCTCGAAATGGGATGGGGTTTCCGCCGTCCACCTGCTAGTAAAAAGGCCTCCGGAGCCGTTGCTCTGGAGGCCTTTCGTTTACTTGCAAATGCGCGCGTTAGTTGTTCTTGGTCAGGCGCTCGACGTCGTGGGCGATCATGTATTCCTCGTCGGTGGGGATGACCATAACCGTGACGGAAGAGCCGGCGGCGCTGATGACCTGTGGGCCGTTGCCCACGGCCTCGCGGTTCTTGTTGTTGTCGATGCGCACGCCCAGCCACTCAAAGCAGTCGCAGAAGGCCTTGCGAATCGACCAGTCGTTCTCGCCGATGCCGGCGGTAAAGGTGATGGTATCCACGCCCGCCATGGAGGCGATCATGGAGCCGGCCTGCTGCATAGCCTTGTAGGCAAACATATCGAAGGCGAGCAGGCAGCGCTCATCTCCCTCGGAGGCGCGCGTGCGGATGTCGCGGGCGTCGTTGGAGATGCCCGAAATGGCAAGCAGGCCGGACTGCTTGTTCATCATGTCGTCGACTTCCTGGTAGCTGTAGCCGCCCTCGCGCTGCAGGTAGCACACGGTGGCCGGGTCAATGGAACCACAACGGGTGCCCATCATCAGGCCGTCAAGCGGCGTGAGGCCCATCGTGGTATCGCGGCACACGCCGTCCTCAATGGCGGCAAGCGAAGCACCGTTGCCCAGATGGCACGAAAGCAGACGGTGGCAGCGCGAGCCCAGGATCTCCTTGGCCATCATCCACTCGTAGCGGTGGCTCGTACCGTGTGCGCCGTACTTGCGCACGTGGTACTTGTCGCACACGTCCTTGGGCAGCGCGTAGGTGTAGGCGACCTCGGGCATGGTCATGTGGAACGAGGTGTCGAAGACGGCCACGTTGGGCAGCTCAGGATACTTCTCGCGGCAATATTCGATTGCCGCGGCCTCGCCGTAATTGTGCAGCGGAGCGAGCGGGGCCACCTCAAGGATCTTAGCCATGACCTCATCGTCGACGACCGCGGAATCATCGAAGTGCCAGCCGCCCTGAACGATACGATGGCCAATGCCATCAATCGTAAAGTCGGTCTTCTCGAGCTCCTCGAGCACGCGAGCGATAGCAGAGCGATGATCGGGGAAAGGGACCTCCTCGGTCTGCTTGGCGCCACCGTTCTCGGAGTGGCCAAAGATGCCCATGTCCGAACCGATACGTTCGCAGTTGCCCTTGGCGAAAACCTCGCGGGTATCGGTATCCAAAAGCTGATATTTAAGGCTTGAGCTGCCGGCGTTGACAACAAGTACGTTCATGAGACTCCTTTGCAGTGCAATACGGTCGACGCAGACCCCTTAAGGCGGCCGCATGTTAATAAGAAGTTATCACAACTTAATAAATAACTATCAGGCATATCGCCCAACGAGCGCAAAAGAGGGGCTGAACGGCACTTGGTCGTCCAGCCCCTCCCCTCTTGCAATTACTTGCCGTTGACGATGCGCTCGACGTCGGAAGCGATCATGAACTCCTCGTCCGTGGGGATGACGAAAATCTTGACCTTGGAATCCTTGGCAGACAGGCACCAAGCGCCGTCGCCACGCAGGGCGTTACGGGCATGGTCCATCTTGACGCCCATAAAGGCCAGACGGTCGGCAACGCCGGCGCGAACGGCCGGAGCGTGCTCACCGATGCCGGCGGTGAAGACCAGCGTGTCCATGCCGCACATGGAAGTGGCCATCTCGGCAGCCTTGGCGGCAATCTTGTAGACGAACATGTCGAAGGCGAGCTGAGCCTCGGGGTCGCCAGCGGCGGCGAGCTCCTCGACGTTGCGGCAGTCGTTGGTCTTGCCACCGGTCACAGCCAAAAGACCGGACTTCTTGTTCATCATCTCGTCGACCTCGTCGAAGGTGTAGCCACCCTCGCGCTGCAGGTAGCACACGGTAGCCGGGTCAATGGAGCCGCAGCGGGTGCCCATCATGACGCCGTCGAGCGGGGTGAGGCCCATGGTGGTATCCATGCACTTGCCGTCCTCGATGGCGCACAGGGAGGCACCAGAGCCGATGTGGCACACGACGACCTTGCGGGCCTCGCCGTTGGTCATCTCGGCGACCTTCTTGGAGATGTAGCGATAGCTGGTGCCGTGGGCGCCGTACTTACGGATGTGCAGCTTGTCGCAAACATCCTTGGGAAGGGCGTAGGTCTTGGCAACCTCGGGCATGTTGAAGTGAAAAGCGGTGTCGTAGACCGTAACGTTGGGCAGATCGGGATACTGCTCCAGGCAGTACTCGATAACGTTGGCCTCGGGGTTGTTGTGCAGCGGCGCCAGCGGGGCGACCTCGCGGATCTTGGCGAGGACGTCCTCGTCGACGAGGGAGGAATCACCGAAGTACCAGCCGCCCTGAACGATACGGTGACCAATACCCTCGATCTTGACGCCGTTGGCGTCGAGGTCCTTCAGGACGACCTCGATGGCGACCTTGTGGTCGGGGAACTCGATGT
>CATVQO010000242.1 GCA_958346165.1 uncultured Collinsella sp.
CCGTGCCGGCGATAGTGGAGCAGGCAACGGCCGCCTTGCCGTTACCACCGCACAGGCGCTCGAACGCAAAGGTAATGGGACCGACGATAAAGAGCGTGATGAGGCCCAGCAGGATGCCCGAAATACCGCCGGTGATAAAGCTCGAAAGGCTCATGGACGCACCGAGCTGAAAGCCGATAACGGCGATCGCGGGATTGGCGCCGGGGACCAGCAGATTCTTGATAAACGGGAACAAGTTGCCCAGGACCATGCCGATAACAAGCGGCAGGATGGATCCGATGATGGTGCCGACGGGGATGTTGGCGAGACCCGAGACACCGAGGATGATCATCGTGACGGCGGGGCCGGCCGTAAAGAACAGGATACCGACAGCGCCCTGCTCGGACTCATCGCCGAACTCGCCCATGATGCCCGTATAGAGCGCCATGTTGCAAAACGTTATGCCGCCGATGATAGACACGGAGCTCAGGCCCAGGAAGTTATCGTTAAAGAAGTACGCGACGCCCAGACCCAGCGCGGCTGCCACTACAAGCTTAGGAATCAGCACGACGATGCCGGTCTTGATGGCGCCCGGCGTGGACTTAAAGCTGATGCCGGCGCCCACGAACAGCAAGATCGCGGCAACGATGGTGTTGGAGCCGCCGCGGCAGGCAGCCGTAAAGAAGCCGCCGACCTCAAAGACCTGCGGGCAGAAGGTATTGAGCAAAAGGCCGACGATCATCGGATAGATCATGATGTCGCCCGGGATGCGCGGTACCTTGAATTTCTTTTGCTCGCTGGCGGTCGCTTCCTGTGCCATGAAACCCCCATTTCCGCTGACGCAGAACAAAAGCCCACGTCACGCTTTGCTACAGTAAAGTTTGACCATGGTACCAGAAGAAGCAGACCGCCTCGGTGAGAAATTCGATTCGTTAGGCCGGGACGATAACGCGTCCTGCTCCTATACGAGGCTCAAAACGATATAGAACACGATGCCCGAAACGCAGCACCACAACATCGACTTTGTCTTGATTGCCACCGCCACGACGCCGGTGGCCGCAATCCAGGGAACCAAGGCAGGCCAGAGTCCCGCGTCGAACGCGCCGGGGTTCACCAAGTCGTTGGCGACCAGCGCGGCAAAGGCAGCGGGCGGGATATAGCCCAGGGCCTCGGTAATGCGGGGCGACAGGGTCCGCCCGCGCAAGGCGAACGCCGGCGCGATGCGAAAGAACGCGATAGCAGCCCACGACGATAGCCACAGAACCAAGAACTCGTTAGCGGGCATCGCGGGCACCTCTTCCGTCAAATACAGTATCGCACGCCAGCGCAATGGCAATGCCGACCACGACGCTTGCCGGCACGGCAATATTCGCGAGGCCCAAGAACTTGCATACGGCGACGGACACCGCGCCCGAAACCGCCGCGACAACGTTACCGCGCGACAACCGCTGCGAAAAGAGCAGGCAGATAAAGAGCGAGGTGCAGACAAAGGCTGCAATGGCGGTGGGAACATCGACAACGGCGCCGACGATGGCGCCCATCGTACACGAAACGCCCCATGTTGCGATGAGGATCACGTTGAGCACAAAGGACTCGCGCGGGCCCCAATCCTCCCCTTCAACCAACTTGGCAAGCGAGATGCCATATGCCTCCTCGGTAAGTGTCGCGGCAACAGCCAGCGTCTGACGCTTCGAGGCACCCCTCAGATGCGGTGCGATCGATGCCGAGTAAAGCGCAAAACGCGAGGAGATGGCGGCAACGCTCGCGACGATCGATGCTGCAGGCACACCCGCCAGCCACAGGTTGCAGATCATAAACTGGCCGCTGCCCGTCACAAACGTACTGCTTAGAGCAAAGACCATCCAGGGCTCCATTCCCGTCTGCCCCATGATCATTCCGCACGGCGCGCCTATTGCCACATAGGTAAGCATCACTGGCCAGACGGTTCTAACGATTTTGAGCACCATACGTTTCTCATCCTGACAAGGTCTCCGAGCCGCATGTAGCGACACGGCAGAATCATCATCCGGCAGCAACCGAGTTCACCTACAATTGCCACCGGATCGAAAGACACAACTTTTTAGGAAGTCATTATGACAGTTATCGATCGAGACCGGGCGCGCGCGGCCTTCAAAAGCTACACCGATGCCTACGACGCCACCAACCCACGCATCGCGCTCAAAATCGAGCATACGTACCACGTGGCCGAGGCATGCGATGCCGTAGCGCGCGAGCAGGGCTGGTCGTCAGAAGATATTGACCTGGCATGGCTTTGCGGCCTGCTACACGATATGGGCCGCTTTGAGCAGCTGCGACGCTGGGACACCTTTAAGGACGCCGAGAGCATGAGCCATGCGGCGCTGGGCATCGAGGTCCTCTTTGGCGAGAATCCCGCCGATGCACCCGCCGTAACGAGCATCCGCGACTTTATCGATGACCCGGCAGAAGATGGGCTCATCCGAGCGAGCATTGCCTATCACAGCGATTTCCGCCTACCCGCGCAGCTCGACGTGCGCACGCGGAGCTTCTGCGATATCGTGCGCGATGGTGACAAGATCGACATTATGCGCACCATCGCCGACAGCACCGTCGACACTATCCTCAAGGTGGACGAGAAGACGTTTCTCGGCAGCCGTTTCTCGTCGCCGACACTTGCCGCCTTTGACGAGCACCGCTGCGTCGCACGCGATGAGCGCGATGAGCCCGCCGACTTCTTGGTGGGGCTTATCTGCTTTATGTTTGAGCTCGTCTATCCAGCAAGCCGCGCGCTGGCGCGCGAACAGGGCGATATCCACCGCCTGCTCGACGCGCCCTTTGGCATTACGCGGCCCTTTACCGACCCCGCCACGCAGGCAACTTGGAGCCGCCTAAAGGACGAGATGCGCGACTGGCTGGCGCGCGCCTAGCGCTCAAGCTGGGCCAGCAGCTCCTCGACGA
>CATVQO010000243.1 GCA_958346165.1 uncultured Collinsella sp.
CTAGAGTTCTTGTTGCACACGACGACCAAGATTGGAGCGGTCTTTATGGAAAACACCACCACGAACCCCGATGTCCTCGAGCGCTTTTTGCGCTACGTTCAGATCAACACGCAGTCCGAGGATACAAACTGCGACCAGGTACCCTCGAGCGCCGTTCAGTTTGACCTTGCCAACGTGCTGGCTGAAGAGCTGCGCGAGCTTGGTGCGGAAGATGCTCACGTGACCGAGCACGCCTATGTCTGCGCGCATATCCCCGCAAGTGCGGGCGCTGAGGACAAGCCCGCCCTGGGCCTGATTGCCCATCTCGACACCACCGAAGTTGCACCGGGTGCCGGCGTGAAACCGCACATCGTACACTACGAAGGCGGCGACCTGGTCTGCGGCACGGTTGACGGTAAGCCCGTTGCCATGAGTACCGCCAAGCTTCCCGCCCTGAACGACCTCGCAGGTGAGGACCTGGTCTGCAGCGATGGCACCACGCTGCTGGGCGCGGACGACAAGGCAGGCGTCGCCGAGATCATGTCGCTTGTCGCGCGTATCGCTCAGGACCCCTCTCTGCCCCATCCCGCACTCGGCATTTGCTTCTGCCCTGACGAGGAGATCGGCCACGGAGCCGAGCTGTTGGATATCGATACCTTTGGCTGCAAGTACGCCTACACGGTCGACGGCGGCCCCATCGGCGAACTGGAGTGGGAGTGCTTTAACGCCGCCGAGGCGACCGTCCGCTTTGAGGGCCAGTCCATCCACCCGGGCGACGCTAAGGGCCGTATGGTCAACGCAGGCAATCTGTTCTGCGACTTCAACGCGTTGCTCCCCTACGTGCAGCGCCCGGAGTATACGGAAGGCTACGAGGGCTTTTATCACCTTGAGGGTGTATCTGCGACCGTCGATCACGCCACAGCGCGCTATATCATCCGCGACCATGACGCCGCCAAGTTCCAGCAGAAACTCGACCTTATTGATGCCGCCGCCTCGATGCTCAACCAGCGTCTGGGTGAGGAGCGCGTGACAGTCGAGATTAAGCAGCAGTATCGAAATATGGCCGAGATCGTTCGTGACTATCCCGAGCTTATTGATGTTGCCAAGGAAGCCTACCTTGCCTGCGGCGTTGAGCCCCAAGTGCTGCCGATTCGTGGCGGCACCGACGGCGCTCAGCTGTCGTTCCGCGGTCTGCCCTGCCCCAACCTTTCCACCGGCGGCTATTGCTACCACGGCGTCAACGAGTTCGTCCCGGTCAACTCACTCGTCAAGATGACCGACGTGCTCCAGGAGCTCGTCGCCCGCTTTGCATAAGCCTGGCTGCACAAGTCCAAAAGACGAATCGCCCCGTCCTCAACCGAGAACGGGGCGATTTTTGGTGCAAGAAAAGTAGTCGGCATCGCAGGTTGAGACAACGTCAGCGAGCGACGTCCAAGGCGAACAAGTTGGCATGAAAAAGGCAGGGCATTGACCTTCTGGTCATGCCCTGCCTTTTGAATGACAAATTGTCGCCTTGGGCGGCGCGCAGCGTCAAGCCGTTACGGCGTTTGGTAAAACGCCGTAACTTAGTAGTTGGCTTCGTAGCCGTTGCCGTCGCCGGTGGGCTCTTCGTAGTAGTCCGAATCGCTCGAATCGCTTGAGTCATCGGAATCGTCAGAGCTGACCGATGAGGTTGCGGTACCGTTTGCGTAGTCGTCAGACGTGTTGTTGTTCAGGTCGCCGATTGTAGAGCTGGAACCGTCGGAAAGACCCATGGTGTTGGGACCCTTGGGATCCTTGCCGGCATCGACGCGCTCCATCATTTCCTTGAGCTCGTCCTCGTAGACAAAGACGTAGCTCACACCGTCGATCATGGTGCTGTCGTCGGCGTACGAGGGCAGGTTGGCCGAGTAGATACCGTCGACATCCATACCGCGCATGGCGTTGACCGTAGCCACGATATCCTGAACGCTCATATCGGTTACGAGCATATCGGACAGCGAATTAACCAGGCCAAAAATCTTCGTGGCATCGAAGTTATTGAGAATCTGGTTGGCAAGGGCGCCAAGCACCTGACGCTGGTGGCGCATGCGCGTGTAATCGCCGTCGGCATAGGTGTAGCGGCAGCGGGCATAGGTAAGGGCGGTGGCACCGTCCATATGCTGCTGGCCAGCGGTAATCTTAATATCCAGGTGCTCGGGGTCGTCAACATCGTCGGTTGCGTTAATGTCGATACCGCCAACCGAATCAATCAGCGCCTGCATACCGTCGAAGCTGACCTCGGCATAGTGGGAAATCTGAACACCGCACAGCTCGTTGACCGCCTCGACCATGGCCTCGGCGCCGCCAACGGTATGGCAGGCGTTGATCTTCATGGTCTCGCCCTTGTACTCGACCTTGGTGTCGCGCGGAACGGAAATGAGCGTCGCCTGCTTTTGCGTGGGGTCGATGCGTGCCAGGATAATCGAGTCGGCACGGTACGTATCCTCGCCCGGACGGCCGTCGGTGCCAAGAAGCAGCACGTAGAACGGATCCTTTGCCTCATCGGTGTCAACCAGAACCCGACGCAGATTGTCGGTAATGACATTAGAATCGCCGAGCTTGCCCATAATGGTGGCAAACCACAGGCCGGCAGCGGTAGTGGCACTCAGCAGCACGCCAAGCACGACAATGAGCGCGACGTGACGAATCGTGTGGCTACGACGACGTTGGCGAGCGCGCTCGGAATAGCGAGCCACGTTATCGCGACTGTAGATCTTGGCCTGCGCACCAGTTGAGGGTCTTCGGGCGGTGGTATCCGCGAGGGGCTTTTTATTAAACATAGGCAACCTGTATTAGTAGATGACGGGATCGGGGACGGTAGCATGCTCGACATGCGCGCCGAGCGCCTGCAGCTTTTCGACAAACTGCTCGTAGCCGCGCTT
>CATVQO010000244.1 GCA_958346165.1 uncultured Collinsella sp.
GTGGTGTTGGCAGGGCTCGGGGCGGCGAAAGCAGCCACGGGCAGAGCCAGGGCAAGAGCGAGAACGCTCAGTGCTGCCATGAATCTCTTCTTCATGTTAGGTACTCCTCAACTTGCAGCTTGTGGACCTTTAAGTGCCTAGTAGTATAGCCTTTTTTCAAATTGCGACTAATGAGTTCTACATGAAACAACATTACTGCTTTTTTGCTCACTCATTGACCCCAAACAGCGACTTAGTGCGATGGTTTTGTGACTTATTGGCCTTGTGTCACGGGCGTGATCTGCGAACCCACGCCGTTTGCGCTGGTTTCGCTAACCTCGCTGTCCGTATCCTCGCCCTTTTGGGCATCGGCGATCGTTGCGGCGGCGGCAACAATACCGCGCTGAGGCGCCACGCCCGTCTGGGCCTGAGCACCCTCGACAAGCTCTGTGCCGGCATGCGCGAGCTCAGCAGACTTGAACATCGCACTCAGGTCGACGCCGCCGCCAGCGTAGCCGAGTGCGGCAAGTGCGATGACAACCACCGCAACAACAACTGCAATCGGCACGTAACGATGCCAACCAGCAGGATTGAGCCCACTGCGGCGAGCCGCACCGCGGCTGATATAGCCCAGCGTTCCGTCGTGCTTGAGCTTAGAGCCCACCACGCGCTTGCGCCCCCGCAGCGACGACTCGGCCTGCATGGCCAAGCGAGCGCTTGCCGAAGGATAGCCGTATTTGGTGCGCTTGAACGAACCGTCGAACCCCGACGTGTGCTTGCCCCACGTCCGGGACGTCGTGCGGCGGTTAACTGGAGCCGCGCCCCGTCTATTCCGGTTTGGTTTTGAAGTCTCCGCCATACGCCCCCGCACGCCGTAACACAATCGAAACATTACTGCTTTGGACTGTAGCACACGCACCGCACGCGGTCACGGGCGCCTCGCTCAGCGGTCGTCGTCCTTCAGCAAGCGCCACAGGGTCGTGCGGCTTATCCCCAGCACCTCGGCAGCGCGGGTCCGGTTGCCCTGAAGATAGCCTACGACCAGCCGCGCGATGTCGCGTTCGGTATCTGCCAGTGGACGCAGGATATACAGGTCGCTGTCGAGCGTCGGAGCGCCAAAGGTTGCGGTTTTGATGACGTCCTCCTGGGCGAGCACCTCCTCCGCCACCGCGTGCTCCGCCACACCCGACCCTACTAATATATAGAGTCGTTCCGAGACCTCGCGAAGCTGCAGATAGTTGCGTGGCCAGCGATAGCCGTTGAGCGTCGAGGCAGCCTCCTCGGACATACTCGGGGCGGCAGTTCCAAAGACATCTGACAGATATGACAAATACTGCGCAACCTTTTTCGATGCGCCACCCTGCTCGACAATCGCAGGCGCCACACTTACTGCGCACGCCAAGCGCTCGGTTACAAAAGCGGCCTGATCGCTTTCGCCACCGCCCGGCATATCGTTTGCCGTCAGAACCACATGGCAACGCGCGGCCAGCGCCGTGTCGGTCATCGTAGAGACAAGCTCGCGCAGACGCTGCGGCGAAAGCGCATGCCAGCCGCCAATACAAAGGGTCAGCCTTGCCTGGAACAGCGGCGATTCCGAGCTTTTGAGCAAATGGCGCCAGCCGCGATCTGTGAGCTCGTCAAGTGCCACGGACACAAAGGGTTCGTCAGCATAAGGCCCATCCAGATAGAGGCGTTTTGCAATCTCTGCCTGGCCAGCACCCAGCTCGCCCTCCAACATGAGGGGCACGCCGCGGGCATAGCTTTCGCAGACGGGGCCAGCGACCGCAGCGTCACCCTCGACAATGCCGTACGCGCTTGCCTCGTAGCGCGCCTCGACCTCATCTGCGTTAAGCCACTCAATACCCGCGTGTGCCGCCACACCGTGCACCTCGCGGACCACGACCACCCAAAGCGCGCCGTCTTCCTTGGCGACCGGACGCACCGTGAGGCTCAAGCGCCCTCCCGCATGCCCCATCACCAGGCGCGCGCCATTGCCCACGCGCCCCAGGCGCTCGGCGACAAATGCCGCGACATCTTGCTCGAGCGCGACATCATCCATGGTCGAAATCGCCACGCGTCCATGCCCATCGATTGCCAACGCCGAGGCCCCGGCAGCAGCCAAGGCCTCGATCAAGATTTGTAGCTTGGCATCACTGTTCATATTGCGCCCCGTCCTCGACGCCACGCCGCCACCGACGGCCGCGCGGGCGAGTGTTTCAAAATTGAACGATATTGCTCACCAAACACTATAGGGCAGAAGCCGCCGTCCTGCGAGTATATGAGTTGCCCCGCATCGCCATCCTGGCGGGGCGATAAGAGCTCTTCGGGACCTATCAACCTGCGGACAAGCCATACCCGCAAGAGCTCCTATCGCTCCACCGCGAGGATGCGCTCACCAGCACGCAGCACGCAGCACGCAAATAAGCTACTTCTCTACCAGATTCCCAGCACGTGCTGCATTCCCAAACTCATGCACGCAATGCCAATCCAGCAGCAAAAGCCCAACGCGATGGGCTTGCCGCCCTTTTTGACCAGCTCAACGATATCGGTATTAAAGCCAATAGCCGCCATGGCCATCACGATAAAGAACTTCGACAGCTCCTTGATGGGCGCCGTAATGGATGCAGGAAGCTGAAGCACCGTGGTGATTACGCTCGCCAGCACAAAGAACAGCACGAACATAGGAAACGCGCGTTTAAGCGAGAACGTGCTTTTGGCGTCGCCGCCGGCCTTGCGCGCCAGATGCATCTGCCAGCATGCGAGAACCAACGTAATGGGAATAATGGCCAGCGTCCTGGTGAGCTTGACCACTGTGGCGCTTTCGAGCACATTGGCACCGGGATGCATACTGTCCCAGGCGCTCGCCGCAGCCGTTACCGACGAGGTGTCGTTGATGGCGGTGC
>CATVQO010000245.1 GCA_958346165.1 uncultured Collinsella sp.
TTGTAGCCAATAGCGGTATGCGTGCCCTCGTAAACCTTCTCGTACACGTAGTTCGAGATAAACAGGTCAACGCGCTGGTCGCGCTCCTCAAAGCCACGCAGAATCGACAGCATGGTCGAAAGGGCAGCGCCGTCAAGCCAGTCGTCCGAGTCGACAACCTTGTAGTAGGTGCCCTGCGCCTCGCGCAGACCCGAAAGGACGGCAATACCGTGACCGCCATTCTCCTGGTGCACCGCGCGGATGATTCCAGGATAACGTGCCTCCCACTCATCGGCCTTATCGGCCGTCTCGTCCTTGGAGCCGTCGTCCACCACGATAATCTCGATATCGGTAGCGTAATTGCTCCCCTCCAAGATGGAGGTGATGCAATGGTCCATGTCCTTGGCGGCGTTATACGAGGGAATACCGAATGTTATGACTTTATGCATGGCAGGCGATAATCTCATCCGAAAGATCGAGGGCAGAATTGGTCACGGCGTCCATATCGTAGTAACGATACTCGGCCAGACGACCCACCGGGTGGAAGTTCGTCAGGTTCTGGACGCGCTCAAGATAGCGCTCATAGAGCTCACGGTTCTCGGGCTCAAGAATGGCGTAGTACGGCGTCTCGCCCGAGCCGGGCGTATAGGCCTTGGAGTACTCCTTCATGATGGTGGTCTTGCCGGGCAGGACCTGACCGGTCATGTTCTTGAACTCGGTGATGCGCGTGTAGTCCTCGCTCGTGGTGTAGTTGACGGTGCCCACGGGCTGGAACTGGTCCATATCGAGCGTCTCGAACTTCATATCGAGCGTGCGGTACGGCAACGCACCCAAGTCGAGGTTGAACAGCTCGTCGAGTGGACCGGTGTAGACGATCTCGCCACCATAGACCTTGCCGTCGATCTTGACGGTGGTGTCGTCGATTTCAAAGAGATCGCGGGCGTCCACGTCGCAGAACACGTCGATCAGGTCGTGGTCGAGCATGTGCTCAAAGAGCGCCGTGTAGCCCTCCTGCGGCATGCCCTGGAAGGGAGCTTGCGGGAAGTAGCGGTCATCATCGCCCACAAAGACGGGAACGCGGCCGGTGATCGAGGGGTCGATCTGATCGGGCGTCTGGCCCCACTGCTTCATGGTGTAATGTAAAAAGACGTTCTCGTAGACGTAATCGGCGACCTCGGCAAGATCCGGGTCGTTCTTCTTACGCAGCTCCATAATGGGCACCTTGACATCCTTGCCAAAGGTCTCCACGAGCTTCTGATACAGCTCCTCGCCGCGCTCGTCACCAAAGGCGAGCTTGAGACTCGCATGGTTGAAGGGCACGGGCATAAGGGTACCGTTGATGTTGGCGAGCACCTTGTGCTGATAATCCGTCCACTTGGTAAAGCGCGACAGGAAATTGTGCACGCGCTCGTTAAAGGTGTGATAGATATGCGGACCGTACTCGTGAATCAGGATTCCGGCCTCGTCAGTGCAGTCATAGGCATTGCCCGCAATGTGGCTACGGCGCTCCAAAACGGCAACACGATAGCCGATGGTCTCGGCAAGACGGCGGGCGCAAACGGCACCGGCATATCCAGCACCGACGACAATCATGTCGTACGCGCCGGCGTTAAAGCCTTCAGGCAGGCCTGAGGTAATCTGCATCGATACTCCTTGTCAAAAGCCACGGGCTCGTTAGCTGGGCTTTTCTCGAACATTCTTCGAGACATATTTATTAGAGCGATTATAGCGCTAATGCGTCCTATAATGAGCTTGCCACACAAGGAAAGCTCAAGCACCGCGGCGTACATAATTGAAAGGTAAACCCGCTAGCAGCGGGTTTATTCGTGAACAGCCGGGTGCCTGGAGCTTAGCGAAACGCTTGTAAGGAGTAACATGAGCGATTTCCTAAACCGTATGAAGTCTGCCGCCAAGGCCGACCTTAAGACGATCGTCCTGCCCGAGGGCGAGGATCCGCGCACTATCGTCGCGGCCACCAAAATCATCGAGGAGGGCCTGGCAAAGATCGTCATCCTGGGCAACCCCGACGAGATCAACGTTCCCGGCGCTACCGTCATCGACCCGCGCAATGCCGAGAAGCACGAGGAGTATGCGCAGAAGTTTGCTGAGCTCCGCGCCAAGAAGGGCGTTACCATCGAGCAGGCTCGCGCCCAGGTGATGGACGCCACCTACTTTGGCACCATGATGGTCAAGATGGGCGACGCCGACGGCCTGGTCTCCGGCGCCTGCCACTCCACCGCCGACACCCTGCGCCCTGCACTTCAGATCCTCAAGACCGCCCCGGGCACCAAGCTGGTCTCTGCCTTCTTCGTGATGTGCACCGACACCCCGCAGTTCGGCACTGACGGCACGCTGATCTTCGCCGACTGCGGCCTCAACATCAACCCGTCCTCCGACGAGCTCTCCGAGATCGCCATCGCCTCCGCTCACTCCTGGTCCACCTTCATGGGCAACGTTGAGCCGCACGTGGCCATGCTCTCCTACTCCACCATGGGCTCCGCTGGCGGCGAGGTCGCCAAGAAGGTCCAGGAGGCTGTGAAGTTCTGCAAGGAGAAGGCTCCCGAGCTCGCCATCGACGGCGACCTGCAGCTCGATGCCGCTATTGTCCCCACCGTCGCCCAGCTCAAGGCTCCCGGCTCCTCCGTTGCCGGCAAGGCCAACGTGCTCGTGTTCCCCGACCTCGAGGCCGGCAACATCGGCTACAAGCTGGTCCAGCGCTTCGCCGGCGCCGACGCCTACGGCCCCATCCTGCAGGGCATCGCCAAGCCGGTCAACGATCTGTCGCGCGGCTGCTCTGCCGACGACATCGTGGGTGTCGTGGCCATCACCGCCGTCCAGGCTCAGATGGCTGAGTAGCGGACATATCCCCTCGGGACCCTACAGGGTAAAGCTCTGAAAA
>CATVQO010000246.1 GCA_958346165.1 uncultured Collinsella sp.
CCCACCAAGACCGTGCTGCTGCCCGAGCCGGGCGCGGACTGTCCCATGGCGCACATGGTCAAGCACGAGACGGTCGACGCGGCGCGCGCCGAGTACGGCGACGACCTGGCTGTCGTCTGCTACGTCAACTCCACGGTCGAGATCAAGAGCTGGAGCGACGTGTGCGTCACCAGCTCCAACGCCGTTAAGATCGTGTCCGAGCTGCCGCAGCAGCATGTCCTGTTCATTCCCGATCAAAACCTGGGACGCTTCGTAGCCGAGCAGGTGCCGCAAAAGCACGTCATTCTCAACAACGGCTACTGCCCGCGCCATCACATCATCACCGTCGAGCAGATCGTCGACGCGACGGAGGCCCACCCCGACGCGCTCGTGCTGGCGCATCCTGAGTGCAAGGCCGACGTCCTGGCCGAGGCCGACTACATCGGCTCCACCGCCGGCATTATCAAGTACGCCGAGGAGTCCGACGCGAGCGAGTTCATTATCGTGACGGTCCGCGGCGTGCTCTACGAGCTCGAGCGCCGCTGCCAGGGCACCGGCAAGAAGTTCTACTTCCCCGCGGTGCAGCCCACCTGCGTCAACATGGATCTTATCACGCTCGAAAAGCTCGTGCGCTGCCTGGAGACGGGCGAGGGCGAGGTGCAGATCGGCGTCTCGGACGAGGCAGCAGACCAGGCCAAGCTCACGCTCGACCGTATGCTCGAGTACGCAGCACGCTAGAACAATGTTGCATGAGGGACGGTCCCTTATGCCACATTACAAGGGAGAGGATTCCTGTGGAAACCAAGCAATACCCCGATATGGAGTGCGACGTCGTCATTGCCGGCTGTGGCGTGGCGGGTCTGTACGCGGCCCTCAATCTGCCGACGAGCACGCGCGTGATCATGCTCTCCAAGGGCGCGGTCGATGAGTGCGATTCGATGCTCGCGCAGGGCGGCATTTGCGTGCTGCCCGAAGGCTCGGACTACGATGCCTTCTTTGAGGACACCATGCACGCCGGCCACTACGAGAACCGCCGCGAGAGCGTCGACATCATGATTTGCTCGAGCCGCTCGGTCATCAACGACCTGCTGGCGATGGGCGTGGACTTTGAGCGCAAGGCCGACGGCGGCCTCGACTTTACCCGCGAGGGCGCACACAGCCGTCCGCGCATTGCCTTCCATGCCGATATCACCGGCAAGGAGATTACGACCAAGCTGCTTCAGGCTGTCCGCAAGCTGGACAACGTGCAGATTTTGGAGCACGTGGCCATGACCGACATCCTGACGGGCGAGCGTGACGGCGCCACGGTGTGCACCGGTATCGTCGCCGTTCCCGTGGACGAGAACAACTCGGTTCGTCCCGCCGACGAGCTGGTAAATGCCGCCGAGGGCGCGCATGCCGGCGAGCCGTTTAAGATCCATGCCCGCCACACGCTGTGGGCAACGGGCGGCATCGGCGGCGTATACGACCATTCGACCAACTACCCGCAGCTCACGGGCGATGCCTGCTACATTGCTCAGGAGCATGGCATTAAGATGGAGCACCTGGACTACGTGCAGATTCACCCCACGGGGCTGTTCTCGCCGCAGCCGGGCCGCACCTTCCTGATCAGCGAGAGCTGCCGCGGCGAGGGCGCGATTTTGCTTAACGCCGCCGGCGAGCGCTTTACCGATGAGCTCCAGCCGCGCGATGTGGTCGCCGCCGCTATTCGCGAGCAGATGAAGCAGGACGGCACCGAGCACGAGTGGCTGAGCTTTGCCCCCGTCGAGCGCGACGTGGTGACCGGGCACTTTGCCAACATTCGCGCGCGCTGCCTGGAGGACGGCCGCGACATCTTGGACGAGCCCATTCCCGTTACGCCGACGCAGCACTACTTTATGGGCGGCGTGTGGGTCGACAAGGACGGCCGCACCTCGATGCCCGAGCTCTACGCCGCGGGCGAGACGGCCTGCAACGGCGTTCACGGCAAGAATCGCCTGGCTTCCAACAGCCTGCTCGAGGCGCTGGTCTGGGGTCGTCGCGCCGCGTGGTACATGCGCACCGGCGAGTCGCTCGCAGTGGAGCAGGCGGGCGACCCCGCGCTCGATGGCCGTCATCGCGCCCTAAGCGCAGACACCCTGGCAATCGATGATTTGGCCCGTGCCGCCGGCACGCAGGCCGTGGAGGAATAGACCATGAATCCCATTACCATGAAGCTCGTCGTCGATGATCTGATTTTGCAGGCCCTGCGCGAGGACATTACCTTTGAGGACGTGAGCACGGCGAGCGTGTGCCCCACGGCGCGCCCCGCCACGGTGGAGCTCATCGCCAAGGCCGACGGCATCATCGCCGGCCTGGATGTGTTCGCTCGCACCTTTGAGCTGCTGGATTCGCAGAGCTCGGTGCTGTTTGATGTCTCGGATGGCGACGAGGTGCACGCCGGCGACCACGTGGGCCAGGTGCGCGGCGACGCGCGCGTGCTGCTTTCGGGCGAGCGCGTGGCGCTCAACTATCTGCAGCGTATGAGCGGTATCGCCACCTACACGCACAACATGGCGGCGGCGCTCGAGGGTACCAAGACCGTGCTTGTCGACACGCGCAAGACCACGCCGGGCATGCGCGTCTTCGAGAAGGCCGCGGTCGAGATCGGCGGCGGCAGCAACCACCGTTACAACCTGTCGACGGCCGTCATGCTCAAGGACAACCACATCGACGCCGCCGGTGGTGTGACGCGTGCGATCGAGATGGCGCGCGCCCATGCATCGTTTACCACGACGGTCGAGATCGAGTGCGAGAACCTGGACATGGTGCGCGAGGCCGTGGAGGCCGGTGCCGATATCATCATGTTCGACAACATGACCCACGACGACATGGCTG
>CATVQO010000247.1 GCA_958346165.1 uncultured Collinsella sp.
CGTGTATGGCGGTGATTCCCGCCAAGATCCTGCCCGAATACGGCAGCCCCATCGTCACGGGTTCGGCAATGCTCACGGCGGGCGTGGTCTCGTGCGTCTTCGTGCAGCCCTGGGCGCATATGCCGGCGCTCGACGCTGCCGGCGTCGAGGCGCTCGCGGTGTTCGTGGTTATCGGCTCGTTTTTTGCTTACATGCTCTATATGCAGGGCGTTAAGGACATCGGCTCGGTACGTGCGAGCCTCATCGGAACTGTGGAGCCGGTTTCGGCGACCATCACCAGCGCCGTTATGCTGGGGACGGTGTTTTTGCCGACCGACCTTATCGGCTTTGTCATGATCATCGTGATGATGTTCCTTACGGTGTAGCTAGCGCCGCCGCCAAGACAGAAAAGGTGTTGTGCCGCATTTTCGCCAATTGATGTCCGTGTCTGGAGTTTAGCTGTCGATGCTCAAAATGCCATAAACTAGCAACGTTATGGACTTTTTCATTGCGACTCAATTGCGAGGATTTCTTTATGGCTGGTAATCACTTTAAGGGCAGCGATAGCGGCCGCCCTGCAGTTCCGCCGCGTCCGAACGGGGCTGGTAAGGCCGGCACGCCGGGCGGCGCTGGACAGGGCGGTTCCGGTAAGCGCGTGTCCCCGGGCGAGACGGCGATGTTTACCGCTCTGTACGAGCAGTCTCAAAAGGCAAAAAAGACCGGCCGTGCAAGAGGGAATGTCTTTGCGGGCGGTGCAACCTCCGCGTCGCAGCCGAGCGGGGCTCCTTCGGTGCCTGCGAACAACGCAGGTGCTGCCAACGCCGCGAATGGCGCCGGCAACGTTAATGCCGGCAAGGCCGCCAACAATACTCCCTCTGCCGGTGGCGCGGGGCTTACGGGTAACCTTGGCACGATTTACACCGGCGCCTCCGAGACCGGTACGTTCGCCCGCCTGGATGATAGCGGTGCCGAGTTTGCGGGCTCGGGTTCCAAGGAAGATTATTACGATTTTGGCTTGAACTACGGTAGCGACGCTTCGTCGAGTTCGACCTCTGACGGTCTGGTCCGTCATCGCCATCGCAAGGGCGAGCGCAAAAAGCGTCACACCGGCGCCATTATTGCCGCTGTGGTCGCGGTGCTTCTCGTTGCGTTTGGCGCAAGCGGCTTTATGCTGCTTAACTCGGCAAAGACCGTAAAGAGTGAAGCGAAGGAGGCTGTCGAGATCGTCAGTGGCCTTAAGGACAAGGTCACGTCGGGCGATTTTTCGACGCTGCCTGACGACGCGAAGAAGATCGATGAGCTCTGCAACAGCATGAAGGCGGAGACCTCGAGCCCGCTGTGGACGGCGGCTTCGTTTATCCCGGTGTATGGCAGTGACATCAACGCAGCCCGCACCATGATTGATGCCCTGTCCGATGTCTCGAGCAACGCGCTGGTTCCCATGGCCGATAACCTTTCGCAGGCTACGCCCGGCAAGCTGTTCCAGGACGGCATGATTAACGTGTCTGCGCTGCAGGCGGTCGCCGATTCGCTTTCCAGCAGCTCGAAGGTGTTCAAGAGCGCCAACGAGAAGGTCCAGGGCATTGGCGATACTCATATTTCCCAGGTGACCGAGCTGGTCGATAAGGCCAAGGACGGCTTTGCCACCCTCAACGGTGCGGTCGACGCGGCGGAGAAGGTCGCCCCCGTCCTTCCCCAGATGCTCGGCGCCAACGGCCAGACGCGCAACTACCTTGTGTACGCCATGAACAACGTCGAGATTCGTGCCTGCGGCGGCTTTGGCGGTTCGCAGGGCCTGATTTCGGTCACCGACGGCCAGATGTCGATTGGCGAGTTTGTTCCCCGCATTGGACTCAGCGAGGATGAGGCAGTCGAGAGCGTCGACGAAGAGGATGAGGCGCTGTTCGGCAACCACAGCAACCTGTACAACTCGGGCAATACCTATTCGCCTGATTGGCCCCGCAACTCGCAGCGTGTCGCCGCGCTGTGGAAGTCCCAGTATGGACAGGATGTTGATGGCGTCATCGGTATCGACCCGGTGTTCCTGCAGTATCTGCTGGGCCTGGTCGGTAATGTCTCGCTGCCCGACGGAACGGTTGTCGACGGCACCAACGCCGCAAAGGTCCTCATGCACGATGTGTACTGGAACTATCCGGTCGAGGAGTCGGACGGCATCTTTGCATCCGTCGCCAGCGCTGCCTTTGACAAGATCCTTGGCGGTATCGGCGATGTCGATGTTACGAAGCTTGTCAGCGCCGTTGAGCGCGGTGCCGAAGAGGGCCGCCTGATCGTGTGGATGAGAAACGATGATGAGCAGAACGCCATCAAAGAGACGGGCATTGACGCTTCGCTGCCCGATCCGGATGATCCGAGTGCCGATCCCGTTGCCGGCGTTTACTTTAACAACCTGAGCTTCTCCAAGCTCGACTGGTATCTGAACGCCGACACGCAGATCGGCCAGGGCATCAAGAACAGCGACGGCACGTGCTCGTATCGCATCACCGTTACCCTGACGAACATCATGACGCAGGAGGAGGCTGGCAAGCTGCCCGACTACGTTGCGGCGAGCGCACCCGATGCCGCGCGTGACGACGAGCGTCTGAATGTCTCGTTGTTTGCCCCGACGGGCGGCAACATTACTGATCTGACCGTCGAGGGCACCCAGTTTGGTCTTGGCGCCGCTACGTGGCATGGAATCCCCTTCTATTCGGGCACCGTTGACCTGCATGCTGGCGAGACGACGACGATCACGTATACGCTGACCACGTCGGCCGAGGCGGGGGACAAGCCGCTTACGCTGCGTCAGACTCCTACATGCCAGGCGGCTCGCG
>CATVQO010000248.1 GCA_958346165.1 uncultured Collinsella sp.
GGTTCGGATCGTATCGTTCGGGCAGGTTATCCGATATGCCTGATCGCCCTTCCATCATGAAAGGACATCCATGCCCCAGTTCTCGACGCCCACCGTATCTGAACTCGAGGAGACTGTCGCATAGTAGCTGCGTTCAGCCAAATTAAAAATGGCGTCCATGCGTGTGTACGCGTGGACGCCATTTTTAATGCGTCAGTATCCAGTGGATGCCGCGGGCCATGCGCAAGTCGGTTTGGGCAAAGTGATTGCCGGGGTTGAGCTCCATCGTTGTTGGGATACCGCGCTCGATGAGTAGCTCTTCCATTGCGCGCGTGTCGTCGAGCACGTGCCTCATCATGCGGTTGGGCGTCTTGGTTTCTTTTTTGCCGAGTGACAGATAGACAGCTTGTGGGCTGCCGGCAAATGGCGCCGTGCTGGCGCGATCGACATAGTCGGGAAACCATAGCGACCCCGATGCGCTCGCGATGCGGTCAAAGGTGTCGGTTTGCCAGAGGGACCAGAGCGCGAAGAGGCCCGCGAGCGAGTAGCCGGCAATGCCGCGCCAGGTGGGCGGCAGTGGGAGCGATAATTCGACCTTTGGGATTATTCGGTTCAGCAGTTCATCAAGAAAACTGGCAGCTTGGCCGCCGAAAGGCTCGGCATCGCGTACGGTCCCGTCGCATGCCCAGGGGCTCAGCTCGCGATTCCAATCGAGCCCGCCAATGGCGACGAGGGTGAACGGCGGGCAGTCGAGCTCTCGGCAGCGCTCGTAGACTTCACTACCGTCGCCCATAACCACGGGGAGATAGATGACGGGCGCGCCTTCCGCACGCTCTGAATAAACGGTTATCTGCTTATGATGCGCTTCCAAGGCAGGCTTCTCTCGGTGTTGTGATATTGACAGCCTCAATTGTCGCACGCTGGCACGGGGGCAGACGCTAAAAGAAAGGCGCGGAGCCGCTCGATGCGATTCCGCGCCTTGTTGTTTTGCTTTAGCAGACTATGCCGTTACGCCACGAAGAAGTAGACGAGGAAGGCGAGGGCTGCGATCCACATGAGCGGCTTGATCTTGGAGGCCTCGCCCTTAAAGAGTGCGACGATCACGTAGGTGATAAAGCCCAGGCCAATGCCGGCAGAGATGGAGTAGGTGAAGGGCACGCCGGCGACAATCATGAACGCCGGGAAACCCTGCGACACGTCGGACCAGTCGATCTCGGAGGCCTCGCTCATCATGAGGTAGCCGACGTAGACCAGAGCACCACAGGTGGCGGCGCTGGAAACGATGGTGACGATGGGGGAGAAGAACGCGGCGAGAATGAACAGCACGCCGGTGGTGACGGAGGTGAGGCCCGTGCGGCCACCGTCGGCAGCGCCAGAGGTGGACTCGACGAAGGTGGTGATGGAGGAGACGCCCATGAAACCGCCCACAGCAGCGGCGGCGGAGTCGACGATCAGGATCTCCTTGATATTCTCGACGTTGCCGTCGTCGGTGAGGAACTCGCCCTGCTTGGCCACGGCCATCGCGGTGCCCATGGTGTCGAAGAAGTCACTCATGAGCAGCGAGAACGAGATGACGAGGAGCGCGGGGTCGGTAAGGACCTTGACGATGGCAGGCACGCCGCCGGCGTCGGCGATGGGGCCACCGATGCTCGAGAAGTCGAGCGGGGCGATGATACCGGTCGGAGCCTGGGTCACACCTAGGGGGATACCGGCGATGACGGCGACGACGATGCCGATGAGCAGCGAGCCGGGGACGTTGCGGCAGGCGAGGGCGACTGTCACCAGGATGGAGATGATGCCGACGATGAAGGTGGGGGAGGTGATGTCGCCCAGACCGACGAGTGTACCGGCGCCAGCGGTGATAATGCCGGCATCGCACAGGCCAATCATGGCGATGAACAGGCCCAGACCCACCGAGATGGCGTGACGCAGGACAATCGGGATGGCGTCCATGATGGCCTCGCGCAGGCCACAAAGCACGAGCAGCAAGATGACGACGCCCTCAAGGAAGATGACGCTCATGGCCACGTGCCAGTCACCGCCGCAGACGGTGGTGGTGATTCCGGCGATCATCGCGTTGACGCCTAAGCCCGACGCGCAGGCGAGCGGGCGGTTGGCGAAGATGCCCATGCAGATGGTCATGATGCCGGCGCCCAGGCAGGTGGCGCAGGCGAGCGCTCCCGCATCGATGCCAGCGCCCGAGAGCACCGCGGGGTTGACGGCGATGATGTAGGCCATCGCCAGGAATGTTGTCAGTCCAGCGCGGAGTTCGGTCCCGATTGTGGACTTGCGCTCGCTGACGTGAAATAGTTCGTCCATGCATACCCTTTCCTTGTTCGGCCCCGAGTTTAGGCCGATTGACACGAACTCACCCACTATAGCCCCTTTACGACGCTGTTGTTCCTCGCATGTTGATGTTCGGCGCTTTGTAGCAGACGGACGGTATTTTTCGCATGAAAATGTGAGGGTACCGTATACTTAAGCGGTTACAACGACCCCTATGGAGGAACGTATGATTAAAGAGCTTTGCCACGACGAGGCTATCCTGTCCCAGCGTTGCGAGGTTGCGACCGTCGAGGACGAGTCGGTTGCTCAGGACCTGATCGATACCATCAAGTCGCTCGACGATGCCGGCTGCCTTGCCGCTAACCAGATTGGCGTTACCAAGAAGGTTTGCGTCTACCTGGACGATGCCGGCGAGCCCCACGTGCTCTACAACCCCCGTCTGGTGTTTGGCCTGGGCGCCAGCAAGATGGAGGAGAGCTGCCTGACGCACGAGGAGGTCACCAAGTCCACGCGCTATATCAAGTGCAAGGT
>CATVQO010000249.1 GCA_958346165.1 uncultured Collinsella sp.
TGCAATACGCCTCGTCGGCAAGCTGCACGTGCAGCGCGTCCGCATCGGCCGTGGAGTAGACGGCGACGGTCTTGATGCCCATATCGCGGCACGCGCGGATAACACGGACCGCGACTTCGCCTCGGTTGGCGATGAGCACTTTGTCGAACATGAAGCCTTCCTTAACTTTCGTGCATGAGTGCAAAAGACATATCGGCGCGGCAGCAAACCTCACCGTTGACGATCGCGGTACCCGTCGCAAAGCGGAACGGCCCGCGCGCACGCGTGATGGTGCACACCAGATCAACCGTGTCGCCCGGGCGCACCGGACGCTTAAAGCGCACCTTGTCCAGACTCGTGTAGAACGGCGTCGCGCCACGCGCCTCCTCATCGCCCATCAGCAGCACGCAGCAGTTCTGGGCGAGCATCTCGCACTGGATCACGCCGGGGACGACCGGGTTTCCCGGAAAATGCCCCTGCAAAAAGTACTCGTCGCCCGTAATCGTGATCTTGCCGTGGGCCTCGTCGCCCACTAGCTCGGCTTCGTCGAGCAAAAGCATCGGCTCACGATGCGGCAACAGCTTCTTGAGCTCTTCTTTGTTCATGGATATCACCTATCCGATCCTCATGAGGCAGCTGCCAAACTCCACGAGGTCGCCGTCGGCCACGCAGATCTCGAGCACCTCGCCATCCACCTCTGCCGTCACCTCGTTGAGAACCTTCATGGCCTCGATGATGCAGAGGGTCTCGCCGGCCTTGACCTTGGAGCCCACGTGCACAAACGGTTCGTCGCCCGGCGCCGGGGCAGCATAGAAAACGCCGACCATGGGAGCGGTCACCTCGGTGCCCTTGGGCTCCGGCGCGGCGGCAGGTGTCTGCGCGGCGGGTTCCGGTGCGGCGGGCATAGCCGCGGGAGCCGCAACCGGTGCGGCCATGGCACTCGGCATAGGCATGGGCACGGCAACCGGCTGCGCCGCACTCGCGCGCTCGAGCTCGACCGCGGTGCCATCGGGCTCCTCAACGCGTACGCGCGTAAGGCCGCGGTCCTCCATAACATCGGCTATCTCGGCAAGTCTTTTGGAATCCATGCTCTAGCTCCTTGCATATCTACGCAGCGCGATGGCGGCATTGTGCCCGCCAAAGCCCAGATTGGTCGAAAGCGCCCAGGTCAGGTCGGCGCGAACCGCTCGATTAGGCGTGTAATCAAGATCGCAGGCGGGATCGGGCGTGTGGTAGTTAATGGTCGGGGGCACCACGCCCTGCTCGAGCGCCATGGCACAGGCCATGACCTCGATGGCACCTGTAGCACCGATCATGTGCCCGGTCATCGACTTGGTCGACGAGACGTGCGCGGCGCGTGCCGCGTCCTCGCCGAGCGCACGCTTAATGCCCGCCGTCTCGGACGAATCGTTGAGCTTGGTCGAGGTGCCGTGGGCGTTGATGTAGAGGCCCTCGGAAGGCTTAACGTCGCCCTCGGCCACCGCCAGCGATATCGCACGGGCAATGCCGGCAGCCTCGGGATCGGGGCTCGTAATGTGATAGGCATCATCGGTGTTGCCGTAGCCCACGACCTCGGCATAAATGTGCGCACCGCGCGCCTGCGCATGTTCCATGCTCTCCAGCACGAGCACGCAGGCGCCCTCGCCCATCACAAAGCCGTCGCGGTCCGCATCAAACGGACGGCACGCCGTCGACGGGTCAGGATTAGTGGTGAGTGCACGGCAGGACGTAAAGCCCGCAACGGCATCGGGGATGATTGCGGCCTCGGCACCGCCGGCGAGAATCGCATCGGCATAGCCATGCTTGATGGCGCGGAACGCCTCGCCCACGGCATGGGCCGAGGTCGCGCACGCGGTCACCACGGGCAGGGTCGGGCCTTTTGCCTTGTGGCGGATCGCGATATTGCCCGAAGCCATATTGGGGATCATCATCGCAATCATATAGGGCGATGCGCGGCGAGGCCCCCGATTGGCAATCGTGTGGACGTTGTCGACGAGTGTCTGCATGCCGCCCACGCCTGAACCCACGTAGACGCCCAGGCGCTCGCGATCGATGACGCCTTCGACATCAAAGCCCGCATCGTGCATGGCCTCGTCCGAAGCCGCCATCGCAAACTGAACGCAGGGGTCCAGGTGCTTGGCGTCACGCTTGCCAAAGTACTCGTTGCCGTCAAAACCCTTGACCTCGGCCGCCACCTTAACGGCAAACGCATCGGTATCGAAGTGCGTGATCGGGCCGATGCCGCACGTGCCGGCGCACATGGCCGCCCAGGTAGCAAGCGCCGTGTTACCGAGCGGCGATACGGCACCGATACCGGTGATTGCAACTCTCTGTTCCATCTTGGTCTCCTCATCCAAGCCGTTGTTCGGCCCTGGTTTCTACATCGCCATTCCGCCGTCGACGCGCACGACCTCGCCCGTAATGTAGGCAGCCGCATCACTCGCCAAAAAGCGCACCACGCCGGCCACTTCCTCGGGGCGCGCCATGCGCTTTAGGGGAATCTGTTCCTCGCACGCCGCACGCACCTTATCCGATAGCTTTGCCGTCATATCGGTCTCGACAAACCCGGGTGCGACCGCGTTCACTCGTACGCCGCGGGGCGCAAGCTCGCGCGCTACCGCCTTGGTCAGGCCGATGACGCCCGCTTTGGAGGCAGCGTAGTTGGCCTGCCCGGCATTGCCCATCAGGCCCACGACCGAGCTCATGTTGATGACGCAACCGCCGCGCTGGCGCATAAAGGTCTTGGTGAGCGCGCGCGTCATATTGAACGTGCCCTTGAGATTGACATCGAGCACGCGGTCGAAGGCATCGTCGCC
>CATVQO010000250.1 GCA_958346165.1 uncultured Collinsella sp.
GGCGACGATGCCTTCGACCGCGTGCTCGATGTCAATCTCAAGGGCACGTTCAATACGACGCGCGCGCTCACCAAGACCTTTATGCGCCAGCGCGGCGGTTGCGTCGTCAACATGAGCTCGGTTGTGGGCCTGATGGGCAATGCCGGGCAGGCCAACTATGCTGCCTCCAAGGCGGGCGTTATCGGCCTGACTAAGGCGGTAGCGCGCGAGCTTGCGCCCCGCGGCGTACGAGTGAACGCGGTCGCCCCCGGGTTTGTCGAGACAGATATGACGGCAAAGCTCTCGGAGAAGGTGCGTGCGGCAACCGAGGAGCAGATTCCCCTTAAGCGCATGGCGCGCCCCGAGGAAGTGGCCGGCGTGGTGCGCTTTTTGGCGAGCGATGCGGCCGCCTACATTACGGGCGAGGTCGTGCGCGTCGACGGCGGAATGGCGATGTAGAAACCAGGGCCGAACAGCGGCTTGGATGAGGAGACCATGATGGAACAGAGAGTTGCAATCACCGGCATCGGTGCCGTATCGCCGCTCGGCAATACCGCGCTTGCCACCTGGGCGGCCATGTGCGCCGGCACGTGCGGTATCGGCCCGATCACGCACTTCGATACCGATGCGTTCGCCGTTAAAGTGGCGGCCGAGGTCAAGGGCTTTGACGGCAACGAGTACTTTGGCAAGCACGACGCCAAGCATCTCGACCCCTGTGTACAGTTTGCGATGGCGGCGTCGGATGAGGCCATGCACGATGCGGGCCTCGATGTTGAGGGCGCGGTCGATCGCGATCGCCTGGGTGTCTATGTGGGCTCGGGCGTGGGCGGCATGCAGACGCTTGTCGACAACGTCCACACGATTGCCGATCGCGGGCCTCGTCGCGCATCGCCCTACATGATTGCGATGATGATTCCCAACATGGCTTCGGGCAACATTGCGATTCGCCATAAGGCAAAGGGCCCGACCCTGCCCGTGGTGACCGCTTGCGCGACCTCGGCCCATGCCGTGGGCGAGGCGTTCCGCGCCATCAAGCATGGCTATGCCGATGCGATTCTCGCCGGCGGTGCCGAGGCCGCAATCATCCCCGATGCCGTTGCGGGCTTTACGTCCTGCCGTGCACTCACCACTAATCCTGACCCGTCGACGGCGTGCCGTCCGTTTGATGCGGACCGCGACGGCTTTGTGATGGGCGAGGGCGCCTGCGTGCTCGTGCTGGAGAGCATGGAACATGCGCAGGCGCGCGGTGCGCACATTTATGCCGAGGTCGTGGGCTACGGCAACACCGATGATGCCTATCACATTACGAGCCCCGATCCCGAGGCTGCCGGCATTGCCCGTGCGATATCGCTGGCGGTGGCCGAGGGCGACGTTAAGCCTTCCGAGGGCCTCTACATCAACGCCCACGGCACCTCGACCAAGCTCAACGATTCGTCCGAGACGGCGGGCATTAAGCGTGCGCTCGGCGAGGACGCGGCACGCGCCGCGCACGTCTCGTCGACCAAGTCGATGACCGGGCACATGATCGGTGCTACAGGTGCCATCGAGGTCATGGCCTGTGCCATGGCGCTCGAGCAGGGCGTGGTGCCCCCGACCATTAACTACCACACGCCCGATCCCGCCTGCGATCTTGATTACACGCCTAATCGAGCGGTTCGCGCCGACCTGACCTGGGCGCTTTCGACCAATCTGGGCTTTGGCGGGCACAATGCCGCCATCGCGCTGCGTAGATATGCAAGGAGCTAGAGCATGGATTCCAAAAGACTTGCCGAGATAGCCGATGTTATGGAGGACCGCGGCCTTACGCGCGTACGCGTTGAGGAGCCCGATGGCACCGCGGTCGAGCTCGAGCGCGCGAGTGCGGCGCAGCCGGTTGCCGTGCCCATGCCTATGCCGAGTGCCATGGCCGCACCGGTTGCGGCTCCCGCGGCTATGCCCGCCGCACCGGAACCCGCCGCGCAGACACCTGCCGCCGCGCCGGAGCCCAAGGGCACCGAGGTGACCGCTCCCATGGTCGGCGTTTTCTATGCTGCCCCGGCGCCGGGCGACGAACCGTTTGTGCACGTGGGCTCCAAGGTCAAGGCCGGCGAGACCCTCTGCATCATCGAGGCCATGAAGGTTCTCAACGAGGTGACGGCAGAGGTGGATGGCGAGGTGCTCGAGATCTGCGTGGCCGACGGCGACCTCGTGGAGTTTGGCAGCTGCCTCATGAGGATCGGATAGGTGATATCCATGAACAAAGAAGAGCTCAAGAAGCTGTTGCCGCATCGTGAGCCGATGCTTTTGCTCGACGAAGCCGAGCTAGTGGGCGACGAGGCCCACGGCAAGATCACGATTACGGGCGACGAGTACTTTTTGCAGGGGCATTTTCCGGGAAACCCGGTCGTCCCCGGCGTGATCCAGTGCGAGATGCTCGCCCAGAACTGCTGCGTGCTGCTGATGGGCGATGAGGAGGCGCGTGGCGCGACGCCGTTCTACACGAGTCTGGACAAGGTGCGCTTTAAGCGTCCGGTGCGCCCGGGCGACACGGTGGATCTGGTGTGCTCCATCACGCGAGCGCGCGGGCCGTTCCGCTTTGCGACGGGTACTGCGAGCGTCAACGGTGAGGTTTGCTGCCGCGCCGATATGTCCTTTGCACTCATGCACGAAAGTTAAGGAAGTCTTCATGTTCGACAAAGTGCTCATCGCCAACCGCGGCGAAGTCGCGGTCCGTGTTATCCGCGCGTGCCGTGATATGGGCATCAAGACCGTCGCCGTCTATTCCACGGCCGATGCGGACGCGCTGCACGTGCAGCTTGCCGACGAGGCGTATTGCA
>CATVQO010000251.1 GCA_958346165.1 uncultured Collinsella sp.
CTCTTTGATGATCTCGCCAAAAGCCAGGGTCACGATGGCCAGATAGTCGCCGCTCAGGCGCAGGACCGGGATGCCGATCAAGAAGCCCAAGATGCCAGCGGCGATAGCGCCGACCACAATGCTGATGATCAGACGCATCGGATCGGACGGAACGGTGCTCTCCAGCGCGACGGCAGTGACGATGCCCGTATAGGCACCGACGCTCATAAAGCCCGCGTGGCCCAGCGACAAGTCGCCCGCGATGCCGACGACGAGGTTAAGGGAGATGGCCATGACGATATAGGCCGTGATGGGAACCAGCTGACCGGCGATCATGCGCGGGATCATGTGGTTGGACTGCATAAAGAACACGATGGCGAACGCCACAACGCACATGGCGTACGTGACAAAGTCGTGACGCGTCTGCTTGTCTTTAAGAAACTTCATAACGCTCACCTACACCTTCTCGGGGACGTACTTGCCCAAGAGGCCGGCAGGCTTGACGAGCAGGACGATGATCAAAACACCAAAGACGATGGAGTTGGCAAGGCTCGTGGAAATGTAAGCCTGCGCCATCGCCTCGATGATGCCGATGAGAATACCGCCGACAAAGGCACCGGGGATGGAGCCGATGCCGCCGAAAACGGCAGCGTCGAAGGCCTTGATGCCAGGCATGGCGCCCGTGGTGGGCTGCAACACCGGCGAGTAGGAGCACAGGAGCACGCCGGCGATGGCGGCAAGGGCGGAGCCGATGGCGAACGTCATCGAGATGGTGCGGTTGACGTTGATGCCCATGAGCTGAGCGGCGGCCTTGTCCTCGGACACAGCGCGCATGGCCTTGCCCATCTTGGTCTTACCTGTAAAGAACATCAGGCCGGCCATGATAACCAGGCAGGCGACGATAGTGACGAGCGAGACGGCGCTTACGTTAAACTTGGCCAAGAACTCCGGCACCGGGAAGGTGACGAGCGAAGTGAAGTTCTTGGGCGTGGCGCCCCACAGAAGCTGCGCGGCGTTCTGCAGGAAGTAAGACACGCCGATGGCCGTGATCAGAACGGCCAGCGGGCCTGCTTGGCGCAGCGGCTTATAGGCCAGACCCTCAATGAGAACACCGAGAACCGTGCAGACCACACAAGAGAGAACTACAGATGCCCAGCCCGGGAGGCCGAGATACGACGTGGCGCAGAACGAGACATAGGCACCGACCATGATGACGTCGCCGTGAGCGAAGTTGAGCATCTTGGCGATACCGTAGACCATGGTGTAGCCCAACGCGATGATGGCGTAGACGCTGCCCATGGACAGGCCGTTGACCAGGTATTGGATAAAGACCGTCATGTTCCACATCCCCCTTTCGAATAGGTTTCCAGTTGATGTATGAAAACGGGACGTTACATCGTCCCTAGATACCAAGCAAGCAGGGAAGGCCAAAACCTCCCCTGCTTGGGATCAAAACCGCTCTATGTAAGGCGGCCAATTAGGCCTGTACGTACTTGCCGTCGGTGATGACGTAAGCCGTGGGCTCCTTCTGGACCTGGCCCTTATCGTTCCAGGTGAGCTTGCCGGTCAGACCGTCAACGGTAATCTTGAGCATAGCCTTAGACAGCTTCTCGGCGGCCTCGGTCGGGTCGGCGTCGACACCAAGACCGGCCTCCTTGAGGGCCTCGGCCACCGCGTGCACGCCGTCGTAGGCGTCGGCGGCAAACTGGTCGGGGGTATCGCCGTACTTATCCTTGTAAGCGTTGACGAAGTCGGCGTTCTTCTCGTCGTCGGCGGAGAACGGGGTCATGAGCAGCAGGCCCTCGGCAAGAGAGGTATCGAAGCCCTCAACGCCCAGGATGCCGTCCATGCCGTCGCAGCCCATCATCTTGACGTCGTAGCCCATGTCCTTGGCGTTCTTGAGCAGGACGGACGCCGGCGTGTAGTAGATCGGCGCAAAGATCATGGTGGCGCCGGCCTGCTTGGCCTTGGTCAGCTGGTTGGTAAAGCTCGTGGCGGAGTCGTCCTTAAAGGTCTCCTCGTCAACAACCTCGAGCTTGGACTCAGCGGCCTGGGCCTTAAAGGAATCTGCGATGCCCGAAGAATAGGCGTCGCCGGAGTTATAGAACAGCACGAACTTCTCGTCCGCATACTTCTGCGCCAGGAACTTGGCAGCGTTGACACCCTGGTTGGGGTCGGTGAAGCAAACCTGGAAGACGCAATCCTTGCCGTCGGTGACGTCCTCGGAGGACGCGGACGGGGTGATCATGAACGTCTTGGGGTCGTTACCACACTCAGCGGCAACGGCAACCGACGCACCCGTGGTGGTCGGGCCGACGAGGGCCTGCATGCCCCAGTCGAGCAGGGTATTGAAGGCGTTGACGGCCTTCTCGCCGTCGGCCTGGTCATCCTCGGCCTTGCTGGCAAGCGGCAGCTCCTTGGTGGAGAAGTCCTTGCAGCCAAGCTCGACACCCTGGGTAACGGACTTGCCGTAGGACGCGTTGGCGCCGGTCAGCGGGCCGATGGTGCCGATCTTAAACGAAGCGTCACCCGAAGCGGAACCGCTGTCGCCGCCGTTGGAGGAGCAGCCAGCTAGAATGGACATCGCCCCCAGACCTGCTGCGCTCGCGATAACGCTCCTGCGATTCATAACAGGGTTCAATGACTTACCGGTGAGGCTCGACATGCGGCTCTCCTCTCAAATCTCGTCGGGTTTCGGTAGCCCGACAGGCCATCCTTCGCCGTGTTCGGCGTTCGCAAAATAGTAGACGCTTTAGTTGAGAAAAGTGGCGATTATTTCAACTTTTCT
>CATVQO010000252.1 GCA_958346165.1 uncultured Collinsella sp.
GAGGCCGGTGCCGATATCATCATGTTCGACAACATGACCCACGACGACATGGCTGACGCGATTGAGCTTATCGCCGGCCGCGCCAAGACCGAGTGCTCGGGCAACGTGGATGCCAGCAATATCCGCGCGCTTGCCGACCTAGGCGTTGACTTTATTAGCTCGGGCGCCCTGACGCACTCTGCGCCGATTCTCGACCTCTCGCTTAAGCACCTGCGTCTGCTGGACGGTAAATAATGAACGCCCGCGAGCGTCGCCGTGCCATCATGGCCGTGCTCGAGCGAGCCAAGGGGCCCGTATCGGGCAGCGCACTTGCTCGTGAGGTGGGTGTGAGCCGCCAGATTGTCGTGCAAGACATCGCCCTGCTGCGCGCCGATGGGCACGATATCGTGGCGACCAACCGTGGTTATGTGCTGCAGGAGGCCCCCAGCAGCCCCGCTGTGCCCACGCGCTTGGTCAAGGTTCGCCACAGCGTAGAGCAGGCAGGCAATGAGCTCACGAGTATCGTCGACGCCGGAGGCGCCGTGCTCAACGTGATCGTCAATCACCGCGTGTACGGTAAGATTACGGCCGACCTGGACATCCGCAATCGTCGCGATGTTGAGCGCTACCTGCACGATATCGAGAGCGGCAAGAGTTTCCCGCTACTAACGGTGACGAGCGGCTATCACTTCCATCGCATCGCGGCGGAGGACGAGCAAACCCTCGACGAGATCGAGGCGATGCTCAAGGAAAAAGGCTACCTAGCAGACCTGATGCCCTACGAAGACGATCTCTCTTAGCCGACGCTGCAAACGCCCCTAAGCGGCAATCTGACGTTCAATCGTCGGTCGCGTACGAAAGTACGCTTCCCTCCTCTTTCGCGTCACCTTGCTCGCTTAGGGGCGTTTTCGCTGACTTATGCTCAACCTGCGGTGTTGCTATAGTGGCTGCCCATATAAGCAAAAGGAGGCCTCCGCGGCGATGCGGAAGCCTCCTTTTTTGTGCACGGTGTACTTTTGAGTGTGCAAGTGGGGGAGTTGTTACTCCTCGACGATCTCGGTGATCGCGCCAGCGGGGCAAGCGTCCTGGCAAGCGCCACAGGCGACGCAGGAGTCCTCGTCAGCGACGGTAGCGACGTCCTGGAGCTCCAGAACGCCAGCGGGGCAGGAGTCGACGCAAACGCCACAAGCGATGCACTCGTCGGCATCAATTACGGGATGAGCCATGGTAGTTTCCTCTCTGTTGACCGACGCTACAGGCGATGCGCGCCGGTTTGATTCGGGCAAAAACATACCACGGGAGCGACCGTTTGCAATACCCTCTGACCGGCATCTTCATACCGTTCGCCGAGTATGCCAAGGTTTACTAAAAAACGTGCAGGTGGGGCCGTTGAGCTGCGTAAATGTTAGCTAAAGGTGACTTGAAATATTGAGCTATTTAGCGAGCTTCTGGAAAGCGCATCCCGTTATTTGGCCGAAAAACGGGTCGCAGTTTCCGGTTGGGCCCGCTAGAGGAAACTGCGACCCGGAATCCACGCTCAAACCGGGATGAGCTTTCCGCAAGACGGCCCCAGGCACCCCCGGACGCAAACCTCAGCCATCTCTACATAGATCTCAATAGATTTGCCGAGAACTCATTCAGCGCATCTACCTGCGCATTTAAGAACCTAAACTCTCAGCAATAAGAAATCTTATATGAATTGACTTAGATTTTGTATATTCCGGCCCATAAGGGGATACACTACATCCTGAAAGACAAGCCGAAACACCGCTCGGCAGACCGCCGAGTCGGTGCAAACGCACAAGAGAGAGGGAATTTCTAATGGGCAAGATTCTTGGTATCGACCTTGGTACTACTAACTCCGCTATGGCCGTTCTCGAGGGCGGTTCTCCGACCATTATCGTGAACGCCGAGGGCGACCGCACCACCCCGTCCGTCGTGGGCTTCCGTGCCGACGGCGACCGCGTCGTGGGTAAGGCCGCTAAGAACCAGGCTGTCACCAACCCCAAGAACACCGTGTTCTCCATCAAGCGCTTCATGGGCCGCAAGTACTCCGAATGCACCTCCGAGATCAAGACCGTGCCGTATGAGGTCAAGGAGGGCCAGGGTGGCCGTGCCGTCGTCGATATCGAGGGCAAGGATTACACTGCCGAGCAGGTGAGCGCCATGACGCTCGCCAAGATGAAGGCCGACGCCGAGAAGTATCTGGGCGAGACCGTCACCGACGCCGTCATCACCGTCCCGGCCTACTTCAACGACGCCCAGCGTCAGGCCACCAAGGACGCCGGTAAGATCGCCGGCCTCAACGTCAAGCGTATCGTCAACGAGCCGACCGCTGCTGCTCTGGCCTATGGCCTGGACAAGCAGGGCACCGACCAGCGTATTCTGGTCTTTGACCTGGGCGGCGGTACCTTCGACGTCTCCATCCTCGACCTCGCCGACGGCGTGTTTGAGGTTCTGTCCACCTCGGGCGATAACCACCTGGGCGGCGACGACTGGGATCAGCGCGTCATCGACTGGATGGCCGATAAGTTCCAGCAGGAGAACGGTGTCGACCTGCGTCAGGACCCCATGGCCCTGCAGCGTCTGAAGGAGGCCGCCGAGAACGCCAAGAAGGAGCTCTCCGCCGCCCAGCAGACCACCATCAACCTGCCGTTCATTACCATGAACCAGTCCGGCCCGCTGCATCTCAACTACACGCTGACCCGCGCCGAGTTCGAGAAGATCACCCGCGACCTGCTCGAGCGCTGCAAGCAGCCTGTCA
>CATVQO010000253.1 GCA_958346165.1 uncultured Collinsella sp.
CGGGCAGAAATCGCGCCGAGCTGCTCCAGGGTCAACAGATCGGGACCGGCATCCATGACACCGCCGGTAACGACGATGGAGGGGATGTTGATGCGGCCCATGGCCATGAGGTTCGCAGGCAGGCCCTTATCGCAGCTGGCGACAAAGACGCCGGCGTCGAACGGGGTGGCCTTGGCATGAATCTCGATCATGTTGGCGATCATGTCGCGGCTGGGCAGCGAGTAGTTAATGCCGTCGTGGCCCTGGGCCTCGCCGTCGCAGATATCGGTGCAGAAGTAACGGGCACCGTGACCGCCAGCCTCGGCAACGCCAGCACGGACCTCCTCGACCAGCTCAAACAGGCCGGCAGAACCCGGGTGCGAGTCGCCGAACGTCGACTCGATAATGACCTGCGGCTTGTCCAGATCTTCGATGGACCAGCCAGAGCCCAGACGCAGCGGGTCCATCTCGGGGCTGATGGTGCGAAACTTGCCGGAACGCGGCTGCAGCTTGGCAACCAAGTCGGCTGCCTCCTGCTGAATCTGTGCCTTGGTCTTCTCGTCCATAATGCTCTCCTCTTTTGGTTTGAACGGTTGTACCAATCGTTGGTTAATGAATCAAGTGAAATGGGTACCGAGCGATGCACTCGGCGAAAGATGCTTAGCTACGCGAACTAGGCGAAGAACGAAATCACCAGGGCGCAGGCAAGACCCGAAAGGCCGATGAGCGTCTCCATAACGGTCCAGGACTTGAGGGTGGTTTTCTCGTCAATCTCCAGGAACGAGGAGCACATCCAAAAACCGGCATCGTTGACGTGCGAGAGGGCCGTGGCACCGCCGCAGATAGCAAGACAGATAGCGGCACGCATGAGCACCGAAGCACCGGCAACCGCGGGCATGGCGGCCATAATGCCCGATGCCATAGTCATAGCGACGATGGAGCTGCCGACAGAGGCACGCACCATGACGGCAATCAAAAAGGCAACAACCACCAAAGGCAGCGGTGAAGCCTCGAGCATAGGGCCAATAACCTGGCCCAAGCCGCAGTCCTGCAGCATCCAGCGAATGACGCCGCTGCAAGCGATAACCAGCAAGATCATGCCGACGGGCTTAAGAGAGCGGTCGAGCAAGGCCTTGAGCTCGGCGCCGGAGTAGCCGCGGCGCGCGCCCAGCAGATACATCGCGACGAGTGTGGCGAGCGTCAAAGCGACGAACGGCTTGCCCAGGAAGGCGAGAATCGAGGCGAGCTCGGCGGGCATGGGGATATAAGAAGACAGCGTGCCCAGCAAAATCAGACAAAGCGGCGTGAGCACGATGGCAAGCACCATGCCAAAGGAGGGAAGCTCCTTTTCGTCGCTCGCGCCCTCGGCAGAGGTAAAGTGCTCCGGAACATCGGTAAAGATGCGACCGCCCACGTTGCGGCCCCAGATGACGCCGGCGATCGCCATGGCGATGAAGGCGGTAGGGATACCGACGAGGATCATGGTGCCCAGGTCGACACCGAGCGTGCCGGCGACCAGAACCGACCCGGCCGATGGCGGCACAAACGCATAGCCAGCGGCCAGTCCCGCGAGCAGCGCGATGCCGTAGTAGAGCGTCGACTTCTTGGTCTGGGATGCCACGCTAAACGCAAGTGGGATCAAAACGACCACGCCGGCCTCAAAGAACACCGTAGTGCCGATAACCAGACCGGTAATGCCCAGCGCCCAGCTGGAATGACCCTGCCCAAAGGTATCGATGAAGGTCTGGGCGATCTTCTTGGCGCCGCCGCTCTCCTCCAAAATCTGGCCAAACATCGATCCCAGGCCAATGAGCAGGGCGATGTTTTGCAGCGTGGTGCCCACGCCCTTGGTGACGGTGTCTGCCACCATGTCGAGCGGCATGCCGGCACCGATACCGATCACGAGCGCCGAGACCATCATCGACAGCACGGGGTGCAGCTTGAACTTGATGATGAGCGCAAGCAGCAGCGCGATGCCCACGATGGCGGCGATGACCAGCCTGGTGGGATCAGCCATAAACGTTGGGTCTGACATCTTTCCTCCAATTCATCAGACCTTTTGAATTCGTCTGATGACTATAGCGTGTTTTCAATAGGTCTGATGTTTCAAATTGAAATTTGTTCAAAATACATCTGATGTATTTCATGAACGGTCTGTTTTGACGGTAAACGGCTAATTACAGCTCCCCACTGTCTAGGCGAACCGCCGCGGCTTCTGTTGAATGAGTTAGAATAGCTCTGATGAATTCTTTTGATATGAGGTGAAGCGTGGCACGAGCCGATTCGGGACTCCCCGAGCAGATTTCAGAGAAAATCATTCAACTGATCCTGGATGAGCATCTTGAACAAGGCGATCGCCTGCCCAAGGAGGCCGTGCTCGTCGAGCGCCTGGGCGCCGGCAGGAGCACGGTGCGCGAGGCCATGAAGCTGCTGCAGTCGCGCAATATCGTGCGCATTAAGCAGGGTTCGGGCACCTATGTGGCGTCAAACCCCGGCGTTGCCGACGACCCGCTGGGCTTTACCTTTATCGACGACAAGCAGCGTCTGGCGCGCGACCTACTCGAGGTGCGCTTTATGATCGAGCCGCAGATGGCCAGCATGGCCGCAGAGCACGCAACTAACGACCAGGTCGTCTGTATCAAAGAGCTCTGCGACGAATCCGAGCGCCTGGCCGAGGCCGGTGAGGATTACTCCGCCGCCGACACCGCGTTCCACAATGCCATTGCCGAGAGCTCCGGAAACCTCGTCGTTCCCCGCCT
>CATVQO010000254.1 GCA_958346165.1 uncultured Collinsella sp.
AGAGCCGCCAGTTCCTCGATAGACGCCGATTGCGCCTCGTCAATCGCAAACAGTATGCCCTTGCCTGGACCGAGCTTCTTGAGGCGCTCGTTGACCAGCCCTCGTAACGTCTCGCCCTTTGCTCGCGCCGCCTCGACCGACATCCGGCCAAACGACGGCCCGAACTCCATTGACGTCACAACGGGTTTATTCGAGCGAAGCGCGTCGGCTAAGCGGTCGCATAAGCCAAGCGAAGCGGAATCAGAGATAACCGACCATCCGCGCTCGCTGGCTAGACGTTGCAGCTCCCGCAGGAGAACCGTCTTGCCGCAGCCGCGGTTTCCCGTAATGAGCATGAGCCTACCCGGCGCTCCGGCGCCGTTGTCGAGTCCTTCCTCGAAATCTTCGATGACCGACTCTCGACCGATGAGCATCGGAGGCCGCTTGCCTGCCGTTGGCTTAAAGGGATTTGGATTCATGTCGGCCTCCTCGGATCGGTAAACCCTGGTAACAGTTATACCAACTTATACCGAGTTATACCAATTAAATGCGGTAAAGAGTCTGACCCTCTATCACCTATGGCCGAAAAACTCGGCGTCTGCTGCTCGCCAGGGGCGGAAGGTGGCGGGATCGACCTTTACGTGAGCTGCGGCGGGTACGTCGTACCATTTGACCGTGTAGCCGGCGCCGTGAGAGCAAAAGACCGAGTCGGGCGTGTTGGGCAGATCGGCCTCGGGCTCATAGGCGGCCGTCTCGATTACGCACTCGGCATCATGGCAAGCCGCATAGCCGGCGAACTCTAGGTACAGATGCCCACGACCACTCGTATAGGCGGCCACCTCCAGCGCGTAATCCTGCACCTCAGATGCCGGCACGCGACCCACAAGCTTCGCCCGGTCTCCCGCCATCGTCGGCGGCTCGTACTCGGCACCCATGCGCGTGGCATCCGAGAGTGCCCGGCCCACGCACTCCCCCGGCACCTCGAGCTCAAAGCGATACCACGGCTCCAACAGCACCGCCGCGCCGGCGTCACGCGCCTGCATCAAACCCTGGCGAATCGCGCGGTACGTGGCCTGGCGAAAGTCGCCGCCCTCGGTGTGTTTGGCATGCGCACGGCCGCCCGTGAGTGTAATGCGCACATCGGCGATGGGCGAGCCGGTCAGCACGCCCAGGTGATCGCGCTCCATGGCGTTGGTGAGTGCCAAACGCTGCCAGTTAAGATCGAGCTCGTCGGTCGAGGTCACGGTGCCAAACTGCACGCCCGAACCCGCTGGCAACGGCTCCAGGCGCAGATGTACCTCGGCATAGTGGCGCAGCGGCTCAAAGTGGCCCACGCCCTCGACCGGCTGCGAAATAGTCTCCTTATAGAGAATGCCGCCAGACTCAAACGCAACCGAAAGGCCAAAACGATCGGCCAGCACGCGCTGCACGACCTCGAGCTGCACGGCGCCCATCAGCTGCAGGTGAATCTGCTCCAGATGAGTATTCCAGCTTACGCCGAGCATGGGATCTTCGTCCGCCAACTCAGTCAGCGCTTTGAACACCGCGTGGACATCGTGTTCGCCCGGAAGCACCGTATAGGTGAGAACCGGCGCAATGACAGGCGCATCGCCCGCGGGCTCCGCGCCCAGGGCGTCCCCCGGGCGAACGTGCGCAAGACCCGTCACGGCGCAAATACCGCCAGCAGCAACTTCTTGGGCAAGCTCATACTTCTCGCCGTTATAGATGCGTACCTGATCGACCTTCTGCTCCCATGCCTCGGCACCGGAACGTCCGGCAATCATCTGCTTGGCATGCAGCGTGCCGCCGGTCACCTTAACCCATGCCAAGCGCTCGCCGCGATCCCCGCGGCTGACACGATAGACGCGCGCGGCGAACTCCTGAGGCCATGTTCGCTCGCGCATCAGAGCGCATATGCCGTCGAGTAGCTCTGCCACACCCTGGTCCTTGAGCGCCGAGCCCGCAAAGCAGGGAAACAACTTTCGCTCTGCGACCAGCCGCAAAAGCGTGGCAGTCGAAAGCTCCCCTGCGTCGAGAAACTCGTCGAGAGCCGCTTCATCCAACGCAGCAGCGTCCTCCTGAACGGTGCCGCCCGCCAACAGTTCGCTGGCATCCAGGCAGCCCTCGGAAAGACGTTGCCCAAGCTGCGCCAGCAAAACATCGCGGCCGGGATTCTCCAAATCGATTTTGTTGATAAAGATGAACGTCGGAATGTCATAGCGCGCAAGCAGGCGCCACAGGGTTTCGGTGTGCCCCTGCACGCCGTTGTTGGCACCCACAACCAAAATCGCATAGTCGAGCGCGCGCAGCGTGCGCTCCGCCTCGGCCGAAAAATCGACATGCCCCGGCGCATCCACGAGCATGACGCGGGTATCGCCGTGGTCGAGCACGGCCTGCGACGAGAAGATCGTAATGCCGCGCTCACGCTCGATCGCGTTAGTGTCCAGATGCGAATCGCCATCGTCCACGCGCCCGCGCTTGCGAATGCGACCCGCGTTGAACAGCATGGCCTCGGCCAGCGTTGTCTTGCCGGCATCGACATGCGCCAAGATTCCAACGACCGCTTGCTTCGACATGGCTCTCCTCTTATTACAAGCCCATCGCACGCGGCAACGGGCGTCCTTGTTCCACACTGGATGATACAATTTACGGGCCGGCGGGCGAAGCGGGCCCTATCCCCCGACCGAGCTCATCGCCCCGCGTTGCCGCGCGGCGATTTTCGTAGGTTCGCGCCTTGCGAAAGCCGGC
>CATVQO010000255.1 GCA_958346165.1 uncultured Collinsella sp.
CAATCTGGTCGGCCGACGAACCCTTGAGCAGCGCAAAGATGCCATTGAGGCGAACGCTGCGCCCAAACGCGCGCTCATAGGTGCTCTGCGTCATGTAAAGCGTGTTGCCCAGATAGTTAAGCGAAATGTCGCTGACCTTGACCTTGGCGACGTTGAGTGACGAATCCTGGACGTGCGCCGTATCGCCCGGTTGAATCCCCAGCACCAGCTGTGAACTCTTACTCAGATACACGTCTCCGTCACGCAAAGACAGTGGCTCTTTGGACTCATCCTCAAGGCGAACATAGTCGTCCAGATCGTTCGTGCGGTCATCGGGCACCACGATCAGCTGCACGGTCTCGCTCTTTCCGCCGAATGTAAAGGTGACGTTGTCGGTCATGATCGGCAGCGTCGAAGTTACGGTCACACCGGAATCCTTGACCGCGCTTCGCTCGTCGAGCGCCGCGCACGTCTGCGAAAAATCGTCGGGATTGGCAACCGCCAGCAGGTCATAGCGCGTGATATGCCCGTACTGCTTGGGCGAAAGCGCCACCGACGTATCACGAATGCCCATTCCGCAGATCACGAGCGCCGTGCAACCGGCGATACCGAAGATGGTCATAAAGGCGCGCTTTTTGTAGCGGAACAGGTTACGCGCCGCCACCTTGTTTAAGAAGCCCATGCGGCGCCAGATAAAGCCGATGCGCTCGAGCAAGATGCGCGAGCCAGCGCGCGGGGCCTTGGGACGCATAAGCGAGGCCGGGGTCTCGGCCATCTCGTGGCGGCAGGCGATAATCGTGGCGCCCACCACGCCCACGGCAAACAGCGCCACCGAAACGATCGAGGACACGATGTCGTACGAAAGTAGCATCTGGGGCAGCGAGTACATGTCGTCGAACACCGTAAACAGGAACAGCGGCAGGCCCACAAATCCGATGATGTTACCGAGCACGCCGCCGATCAGACAAGCCCACAGCGCGTAGTCCACGTATTTGGACAGGATGCGCCCGCGCGAATAACCGAGCGCCTTATACAGGCCGATGAGTGTGCGCTCCTCCTCGACCATGCGTGTGGCGGTGGTAAGGCTGATGAGCACGGCGACGATAAAGAAGATGAACGGGAACACCGTGGCGATGGCTTCAATTGACGAGCTATCGCTCTCCACGCTCGAATAGCTTGCGATATTGCCGCGGTCCTGGATGTACCAGGTGCATTCGCCCAGATCGGAAAGCTCGGCGCGGGCATCGGCAAACTGTTGATCGGCGGCGGCGCGACGCTGATCCAGGTCGGCTTGCGCCTGCGCACGCTCGTCGCTGCCCTCGGCCATGCGATTGATGTTGTCCTGCTCAATCCCAAAGAGCATATTCGCCTGACGCTCAGCCGCGTCCAAGCTCGCCGGCGTGTCGACCGTCAGCTCCTGGGCGCGCGCCTTCTCACGCTCCTCGCGGATCTTCTCTATATTGCCCTTGACCTTGTTGATCTTTGCCGCGTAGGCATCCGAATAGGAGTTGAGGCTCTTGGCTCCCTCGACGATCACGTGGACCGCGGAGTAGGAAGAAGATGTCGCGGCGTCCTCGCTCACATAGAACTTATAGTCCGCCGCCGAAGCAGCGCGAAAGGCGTTGACTGTCGAGTCGGAGCTCACATCAGTGGGGTCGAGGACCTCGGCCGTAATGGTGTAATCGCCCGCGGCAAACTGGTCCTTGGCGCTTTGATTGGACGAGCTCGCGTCATTGGCGGCAAAACTCACCGTATCGCCGATTTTCTTGCCCGATGCCTTCAGGAACTTCGAAGTCACCGCGACTTCATCAGCGCTCTCGGGCAAATCGCCGTTCACGAGCACCGGCTGATCGATGTTCTCCTTGGAGAGACTCTGCACGACCACGCGCTCACGCGTTGTACCCACGGCGGTGTAGGCGGTCTCGGTGTAGATGCCCTCGGCCGTTTCGACGCCATCGACCTCTTGTATGGCGTCGAGATCATCGTCAGTCAGGCCATAGGTCGACTGCACGTTAATGTCATAGACATTTTGCTGGTCGAAGTAGGCGTCAACCGAATCGCACAGGTCCTCGCAACCCGCCTTAAGGCCGCACATCACGCTCACGCCAAGCGCGGTGATGACCACGATTGACAAGAAGCGCTTAAGACTGCCTCGGATTGTGCGGTAAATGCCACGGCGAAAAACCGTCGGCACCATATCGTTTGAGCTTTGGGCAGTGCGGTAGGTCGTAAAATCCTGCTCGCGCTCCGTGTTCTGTGCGTCGCGGCGTAGGCTGTTTTGGCGGTCCTGGTCCATGGGCGCTACCACTCGATCGTCTCGATAGGCACGGGATTTTGCTGGACCGTCTCGCTCTCCACGCGACCACTCTTAAAGCGAATCAGGCGATCGGCCATGGGCGCGAGCGCGGAATTGTGCGTGATGATGATGACCGTAATGCCCTGCTTGCGGCAGGTATCCTGCAGCAGCTGCAAGATCTGCTTACCGGTTTTATAGTCGAGCGCGCCCGTGGGCTCGTCGCACAGAAGCAGCTTGGGGTTCTTTGCCAGTGCGCGGGCGATGGACACGCGCTGCTGCTCGCCGCCCGAAAGTTGCGCGGGAAAGTTGCCCAGGCGCTCGCCCAGGCCAACCTGACGAAGCGTTTGCTCGGCATCGAGCGAATCGGGGCAGATTTGCGCCGCAAGCTCAACATTTTCGAGCGCCGTCAGGTTGGGGACCAGATTGTAGAACTGGAAGACAAAGCC
>CATVQO010000256.1 GCA_958346165.1 uncultured Collinsella sp.
CGTAGCGGGTGGTTTAAAGCTGGCCGCTGCGCGGCCAGCGGACTAAAGTCTTGAAAGAAAGCAGCTCAGAGGAACAATACCTCTGAGCTGCTAAAAGTCTTGGTCGCGGGGGCAGGATTTGAACCTACGACCTCCGGGTTATGAGCCCGGCGAGCTACCAGACTGCTCCACCCCGCAATGTCTGGGCGCCTCATGTGCGCAAGAAGGTATATTACGTGGGAGTTCGGTAAACGGCAAGGAAAATCTCGTAGAGCATAATTCCTTCATATTTAAAACCCCTCAGCCCATATCGCCGTGAACGAATCGCAGCCGAGCGCCGTCGACGGCGCGTATACAATGGTGCGCGTCCTTTTATGCCAACACCGGGAGTAGACATGCTGCTCGCTATCGATATGGGAAACACGCAGACGGCCATGGGCCTGTTTGACGGAGACGAGCTGGTGCAGTCGTGGCGTATGCCCACCGACCGCTCCTATACCGCCGACGAGATCCATGTGCGCCTGATGGGTTTCTTTAAGATGTACGATCTCTCGCTCGACGCGGTCGACGCGATCGCCTTTGCGGGCGTGGTGCCGCAGCTCTCGCGTGAATGGCACGCCGTGGCCGACCGCATTGCCGCAGACGCCATCGTCATCGGACCGCAGACGGCCGCGGTGACCAAGCTGCGCGCGGCGCGTCCCCAGGCCGTAGGCGCCGATCGCGTCGCTAACGCCGTTGCGGCCGAAACTTTCTACGGCGCGCCGGCAATCGTGGTGGACTTTGGCACCGCGACCAATATCGACGTCATTGATGAGGACGGTTATTACATTGGCGGAGCGATCGCGCCGGGCATTCGCATCTCCATGGACGCGCTTGCCGCCCGTGCCGCCAAGCTCGCCAGCGTGCCGCTCGAGGCGCCCGAGCACGCCATCGGCCGCGATACCGAGGAGTGCATCAAGGTCGGCGCCGTAACGGGCGCCGCCGCCATGGCTGAGGGCCTGGTCGCGCGCATGAAGCGCGAGCTGGGCCGCGAGGATGCCACCGTTATCGCCACGGGCGGTCTCGCCGGCATCGTCGCCGATTCGACCGATGCCTTCGACGTGGTCGATGGCCAACTCACCATTAAGGGCATCTGCGAAATCTATCGCCGCATGCAGGAGCTGGGATAGGGCGGGAGCTTAAGTCGAGCACGGGCACGAGCGGCGAACTAGGCAACGCATTGGTCCTATTCCTCAAAATCGAAAATTTTTTAGTTTTGAGGAATAGGACTTTCTGCTACGTCTCACCGCACAGCCACCTCGCCAGGTCCACGATCTGCACCCCATTGCGGTCCGTGGCCTCGTGATGCGTGCGGGCGAGAATCATCTTGGGGTACGCGTCGCCAATGCTCAGCAGTGGTGAAATCTCGCGTTCAAATGTCTTATCCGAGCTGATGTCGTCGCTCACCTGAATGTAGAGCTTCTCGCTTCGCTTGATTGCTACAAAGTCTATTTCCATTTTATAGAGTACGCCGACGTATACCTCGTATCCGCGGCGCAGCAGCTCGATGGCCACCATGTTCTCGTACACGCGGCCCCAGTCCATATCGCGTGTACCGAGCAGTGCGTATTTAAACGCATGGTCCGCCAGATAGTACTTCTCGCCGCTCTTAAGGTATTTTTTGCCGCGAATGTCGTATCGACGAACTTTATAGAAGGCAAACGCATCGCACAGGTACCCCATGTACGTGCCGACGGTCTTGTTCGTAATCTTTAGCCCATCCGCATTTAATGCATCAGTAATGTTGCGTGCCGACGTAATGTTGGAAACGTTGTCCATCATGTAATCGGCAATGCGCAGCAGCGCCGATTCGTTTCTCACGTTATGCCGCTGCACGATATCTCTCACAATGAGCGTCTTAAAGACGTTGGAGAGATATTGATAGCGCTGCTCCTGCAGTGGATAAGGGTAAGAGCCAGACATGCCGCCGGTTCTCGCGTACTCATCGAAGTCGCGGTCGACCTCGCTCTCGTCGCCATAGAGACGATACTCCTCAAACGAGAATGGGAAAACCTCGATCTCGAAGGTGCGCCCCGTAAAGAGCGTTGACAGATCGCTCGACAGCAAAAAGGCGTTCGATCCGGTGATGAAGATGTCGTACTGCTCGGATGCGTGAAGGCTGTTGATCGCACGCTCAAAACCGTCGCACATCTGAACTTCATCGATAAGCAGAAAGTTATGCTTGCCGGCCACTCGATGCTCTTTTACATAGGTGAGCAACGCGTGATACTCGAGCAGGTTCTCGAACTCATCGAGGTTGTAGTTGATATGGATGACATTCGAATTGGACAGATTCGCCTCCACGTAATCGCGGAGGGCCTCGAGCAATTTTGACTTACCGCTACGGCGGATGCCCGTTATGACCTTGATGTCCGGCACGCCAATAAGGCTCGTCAACGTGTCCATATATGACGTTCTATTGATGAGTTTCATTGGGGCCTCCTCGCGGTCTTTTATCGCTATTCCTCAAAAACGAAAATTTTTCAGTTTTGAGGAATAGGCTCTGTAGCGAATATACCTCGCGAAAGGCCGAGCCGCCTTAATCCTATTCCTCAAAAACGAAAATTTTTCAGTTTTGAGGAATAAAGCGCTGGCAACCCATTCCCCAGGCAAGCGAAACCCTCCCCGGTGCAAGCCTGAACTGCACCCCAAAACCTGGACGGCTTAAATAAGAACTACGCCGCAAGGGACT
>CATVQO010000257.1 GCA_958346165.1 uncultured Collinsella sp.
AAGAAGTTCTGGAACTGCCAACCGTAGCCAAAGGTACCGGCTGCGGTGTTGATGGGGTTCTGCATCTTGACGCCGCCGAAATCGACGGCCATGTTCACGGTACCCACTAGAAGACCACCACCTTGGAAGCATCGAACACGGGGCCGCACATGCAAGCACCCTTCATACCGTCGACCGTCTCGACATTGCAGGTGTTGCAGGCGCCAAAGCCACAGCTCATCATGCGCTCGAGCGACACCTCGCAGTAGGCACCGGCCTCGGCGGCAGCGGCGGCGACCTTCTTCATCATGACGGCGGGACCGCAGCTGGCGACATAGTCGTAGCCGCCCTCGCCGAGCAGCTCGGCGGCAGGATCGGTGCAAAAACCGTGCGTGCCGAGCGAACCGTCGTCAGTGCAAACGTTGACCGTGTCGCACAGAGCGCGGAACTCATCGATGCCCACGGCCTTGGACGCGGTGCCAAAGCCCAGGCACACGTCGACGGCCACACCCTGCTCGGCAAGCATGCCGGCGAGGCACAGCACGGGCGGAACGCCGATGCCGCCGGCGACGAGCAGGGCCTTCCTGGTGCCCTCGGGTACCATCCAGCCACGGCCACCGGGGCCCAGCAGGTTAGAGGTGGAGCCGGGGGCCATCTGCGACAGACGACGGGTGTCGTCACCCACGACGGCGTACCACAGCTCGACGGTACCGGCCTGGGCGTCGGCGCGATAGAAGCTCAGGGGCACGCGAAGCAGCGAGGACGCATCGCCGGGCACGGCAATGTTCACAAACTGACCGGGCTTGAGCGCACTTGCAAGCTTGGGGGCCGAGATGACGAGCGAGAAGATGCCGTCGGCGATCTCCTGGTTCGAGACGACCTCGAAGTCGTGCATGCGTGCAGTGGAAGGTGTGGGCATAGACGCTCCAATCCCCCATGCGATTGCATGGTCAAAACGAACAGAAAGCGCGGCACCGCAAGGGCACCGCGCACAAAAGCGATAAGGCTATGCTAGCAGATGCAGCCGTCGGCGAGCGTCTGCTTACCGCCGACAAACACATCGGTGGCACGACCGGTAAGCGTGCGGCCGGCAAAACCGGAGTTCTCGGCGCGCGACTCGTAACCGTCCTCGCCGACCGTCCAGGTGGCAGAGGGGTCGAACACGGTCAGGTCGGCAACGGAGCCCGCCTTGACCTGAACCTGGTCGAGGCCCAGGATCTCACGCGGCTTGATGGCCATGAGCTCGACCATACGGCCCACGCTCATCTTGCCCGTGTTGACCAGCTCGGTGAGCACGAGCGACAGCGAGGTCTCGAGACCGATCATGCCAAAGGGCGCAAGCTCGAACTCGCGGGCCTTCTCCCACGGGGTGTGGGGAGCGTGATCGGTGACGATAACGTCGACGGTGCCGTCGATGACGCCCTGACGGATGGCCTCGGCATCCTCCTCGGTACGCAGCGGCGGATTGACCTTGAGCGAGGTGTTGTAGGTCTCGTCCAGGTCGTTCTCGGTCAGGAACATGTGATGCGGGGTGGCCTCGCAGGTAACCTGAACGCCAGCGGCCTTACCGGCACGCACGATCTCCAGGCCATGGGCGGTGGAGATGTGCTGGATGTGCAGCTTGGCACCGGTCAGCTTGGCGATCTCGATGTCGCGGGCGATCTGGAGCTCCTCGCCGGCAGCCGGCCAGCCCTCGAGAGCCAGGCGGGTCGAGACCTTGCCCTCATTGATCTGGCCGTGGCCGACCAGGTCCTCGTCCTGGCAGTGGCTCATAAAGACCTTGCCGAACATCTTGCCGTAGTCCATGCAGCGACGGAGCATGCCTGCGCCCTGCACGCCGCGACCGTCGTCGGTGAAGGCGACGGCGCCGTGGGCGACCATATCGCCCATTTCGGACATGGCCTCGCCCTTAAGACCGCGGGTCATGGCGCCCGACGGATAGACGCGGCAGTGGCCGACCTCGGCAGCGCGGGACTTGACAAACTCAACGACGGTACCGTTGTCGGTAACGGGGTCGGTGTTGGGCATGGCGCACACGCCGGTAAAGCCGCCCTTGGCAGCTGCGCGGGTGCCGCTCTCAATGTCCTCTTTGACCTCGTAGCCGGGCTCGCGCAGGTGGACGTGCATGTCCACCAAGCCGGGGACGAGGTACTTGCCGGAAAGGTCGCGGACCTCGGCTCCCTCGACGGCGAGATTCTCGCCGACCTCGGCGATCTTATCGCCGTCAATCAGGACGTCAACGACACCGTCAAGCTCGACGGACGGGTCGACGACGTGGGCATTCTTAAGAAGCAAGGCCATTATCGGCACCTCCAAGCAGCAGATACAGGATAGCCATACGCACGCAGATACCGGCGTAGACCTGCTCCAGGATGACGGAGCGTTGCGGGTGGTCGGCCATATAGGAGTCGAACTCGACGCCGCGGTTGATGGGGCCCGGGTGGCAGATAATCGCATCGGGCTTCATGAGCTTCTCGCGGTCCTTGGTCAGACCGAAGAGCTTGTGGTACTCACGAATGGTCGGGAACGGGGCACCCTCGAGGCGCTCCTGCTGCACGCGCAGCATGTAGACGACGTCCAGCTCGGGCAGGACGGAATCGAGGTCGCTCGTCACGTGGTCGCAGCCCAGGACCTCGGGCGCCGGCGGCAGCAGCGTGCCGGGGGCGACGGCGTAGGTCTCGCAGCCCATGATCTTAAGGGCGGGGATCAGCGA
>CATVQO010000258.1 GCA_958346165.1 uncultured Collinsella sp.
CCGCGCGCGACAGCTCCTCGATGGCGCGGCGCACGGTGACGCGCCCCACGCCGTAAGACTTCGCAAGCTCCATCTCGGAAGGAATGTGCGAGCCGGATGCGTACACGCCGCGCGCGATCTCGCCCTTTAGGTCGTCCATAACCTGCTGGTACAGCGGCACGGCGGACACCTCAGTGCGCTCGGTTTTATCGTCGGATGCCATCGTTATGCTCCATTCCGTGCATGTTCGGACTCAAACTCTTCAATCGCCGCCATAAACTGCTCGCCAAAGGCATCGGCCTTTTTCTCGCCGATGCCGTTGACCTGGATAAGCTCGTCGCGCGTCTGCGGGCGTAGGCGGCACAGGCCGCGCAGAGCCTTGTCGGAAAAGACCATGTACGGCGCCATCTCCAGCTCCGTCGAGATCTCCTTGCGCAGGGCACGCAGGCGCTCGAACAGCTCGGCATCGTCGCCAACGCGCGGGCGCTGATCCAGCTCGGCCTCCTCGCGCAGCAGATCGACGGCGCGGCGGGCGCGGGCCGAAGCTTTGCGCTTGGACGCGCGACGCTTAACGGTAAAGGCGAACGCCTCGTCCTCGACCTCGCCGGCACGCGGGCCCAGCCCCACGACCGGGTACTGCCCCTGCGAGGTGGCCAGGTAGCCGCGGCCGCACAGCTGGCCGATGATGTCCTTGATGCGCCCGACCGATTCGCTCGACAGCTCACCGTAGCCGCGGTCCTCGTCCAGATGCATCTGGCGAATGCGCTCGGTGTTGCCGCCGTGGAGCACATCAGCGATGAGCGACTTGCCAAAACACATGGGACGCGTGGCCACGTAGCGCACGGCGGCGCGGGCCATATCGGTGACGTCCTCGACCTCGAACTGCGTGAGGCAGTTGCTGCAGTTGCCGCAGCCCTCGGCGTCGTCTGCCGTGCCGCCCGCGGCGGCTGCCGCATGCTCGGCCGCGGCCTCGTCGCCAAAGTAGCGCAGCATGTATTCGCGCAGGCAGCCGGTGGTATTGCAGTAACCCTCCATCTGGCTGAGCAGACGATATCGATTCTGGAGCGCCCACGCGCGCTGCTCATCGTCGAGCGCCTCATCGGCAGCATCGCCACGGTCAATCAGAAAGCGGCGCATGCGAAAATCGTTGCCGTTCCACAGCAAGTGGCAGCTGGCTGGGTCGCCATCGCGGCCGGCGCGGCCCGCCTCCTGGTAGTAGGCCTCGATGCTCTCGGGCACGTTGTTGTGGATCACGTAGCGCACGTTGGGCTTGTCGATGCCCATGCCAAAGGCGTTGGTGGCAACCATCACCTGAATGTCGTCGTCGATAAAGGCACGCTGGCTCTGGCGGCGGGCGTCGTTGCCCATGCCGGCATGGTAGCGGCCAACGCGAATGCCGCTGGGGCCCAGTGCCTCGGCAAGCTCCGCGGCCAGCGCGTCAACCGTCTTGCGGGTCGAGCAATACACGATGCCGCTCTCGCTCGAATGCGCGATCACGTAGTCGCGCACCCAGGCAGTCTTGGCCTTGTCGCCCATCTCTTCGCAGCCAAAGTAGAGGTTCTTGCGATCGAAGCCCGTCACCACCGTCGCGGGGTTTTGCAGGCCGAGCATTTGCTGAATGTCCGCACGCACGCGCTCGGTTGCCGTAGCGGTAAAGGCCGCCACGATGGGGCGCTGCGGCAGGGAATCGATGAACTCGCGAATCTGCAGATAGGCGGGGCGGAAATCCTGGCCCCATTGGCTCACGCAGTGGGCCTCGTCAATGGCCACGAGCGGCACGCCAATGCCGCCGTCCGCCGCGGCCTCCTGCGCAAAGGCTAAAAAGCGCGGCTCGAGCAAGCGCTCGGGCGCCACGTACATAAGCTGGTAGCGGCCCTCGCGCGCCCGCTTGAGCACGGTGTTTTGCTGGGCCGGAGTAAGGCTGGAGTTGAGATAGCTGGGTCGCGCACCCGCCGCGAGCAACGCACGGGTCTGGTCCTCCATAAGCGACAGCAACGGGCTCACCACAAAGGTGATGCCGGGCAGCATGAGCGCGGGCACCTGGTAGCAAATGGACTTGCCGGCGCCCGTGGGCATAACACCCAGCGCATCACGACCGGCAAGGATCGCATCGACCATGCGGTCCTGTCCCGGGCGAAACGAGGTGTAGCCAAAATAGGCGCCGAGCGTGTCGAGCGCCATCTGCTGCATGCTATCGGTCATGGTTTCCTAACGTTCAAGTCATCTGCCGCCGATTATACGCCGCCACGCGGACAGCAGCACACGGCCGCCGCCCAGACTAGTCGTTTAAGAACGCCCCCAACGGCTAAGGAGCGTCCCCAGGTGCCGGCAGAAAAGGAACGTCCCCAAGTGCCGGCCCGGCAACGCCGATGTTTTGGCGCGGACAGCGAAAGCCCGCCAGAGCGAGCAAGGTGCCTTGAAACGAGGCGGCATTGACCTTCTGGTCATGCCGCCGAAGTTGAAAGGCAGATTGCCGCTCTGGCGGGCTTGCAGCGTCGAGCCGTTGCGCGGTTTGGAAAACCGCGCAACTAGAGCTACATGACCATAACGTAGCGCGATCCCACGTAGTACTGCTTACCCATCAGGACCGGCTCGCCATTGGGACCCGTGAAGCCGGCACGCAGGTTGAGCAGCGGATCGTGCGGAGCAATGCCCAGCTCGGCCGCCTGCTCGGTATTGGCACGAACGGCCTCGACCGTGCGGTAGCCAACC
>CATVQO010000259.1 GCA_958346165.1 uncultured Collinsella sp.
ATGCCCAGTGCGGCCAGGAGCTCTGCTGCACGCGCTTTGGCGGACAGTTTGAGCCCGTCTCGATTCGCATGGCAAAGGAGCAGGACCTACCGCTCAACTCGTCCAAGATCAGCGGCGTTTGCGGCCGCCTGATGTGCTGCCTGCGTTATGAGTTCGAGGCGTACAAGGACTTTAAGAGCCGTGCGCCCAAAAAGAAGACGCTCATCGATACGCCGCTCGGCAAGGCGCGTATTCAGGAGTATGACACGCCGCGTGAGCAGCTGGTGCTGCGCCTGGAGAACGGCAAAGTCTTTAAGGTCAACCTAGCCGATATGACGTGCTCGGAGGGTTGCAAAAAGAAGGCCGCCGAGCAGGGCTGCAACTGCCGCCCCGACTGCGTGACACGCGACGTGCTCGAGCGCATCGAGTCGCCCGAGATGCGCCTGGCGCTCATGGAGCTCGATCGCGAGAACGGCGTCGACGTGGGCGATGGCCTGTCGAGTGTCGACCGTCTGGCCGGCACGTCGATGCCCAAGCGCCGTCGTCGCGATGCCGAATCCGATGCTCGCGCCGGTCAGGGCCAGGGCGAGGGCCGTGGCCGTGGAAAGGGCCGCGGCAAGGCCGAGGCGCCCGAGGCCGAGGAGGCCGCCGGTGGCCGTCGTCGTCGCAAGCGCGCGGGCTCGGGCGATGCTACCGAGGCTGCAGCCGCGGGCAAGAACGCCTCTCGCGAGCGCGAGGTTCAGCAGCCCCAGCAGCAGAATCGCGGCGGTGGCATGAACCCCACACGTCGTCGTCGCCGTCATCTGTCGAGCGAGGAGCGCGAGGACGCCTTCCGCGCCGCAGCTGCTCGCGAGGCCGGTGCCGCTTCCAAGGGCGCCTCGGCCTCCGATGCACCTGTCGACAAGGGCGGCAAGTCACGTGGCGAGGAGGAGCGCGCGCCGCGTCCGCGCCGTCGCCATTCCTCGGGCGCGCAGCAGAAGCCTTCAGTGCCCTCCGTGGCCGATCAGGTCTCGGATGGCGAGGTCAAGGTCACGCGCCGTCGTCCCGGAGATGGCGGGGGAGCGGCTGCCAAGGCTTCGCATGGCGCCGCTCGCGACGAACGCGAGCCGCGCGGTGGCGAGGGCTCGACCGACCAGGGTCAAAAGCGCCGTCGCCGTCGCCGTTCCCGCAAGCCGCGCCAGGATGGCGGCGAGGGCTCGACCCCGTCTTCGTCCGCACCGCAACCGCCCGCCGGCGAATAACGCCCGCGAGCGGATTTAGCCCGCCTTGCCCCGAGCGCATCGGGGTATCATAGCGCCGAATCAACAACCCTCCCCGCGACCGAACGTAGGGAGGGTTGTGTCTTGAAGAGCCATCTGAACATATTGAGCCGTCTGCAGGGAGCCGGTGCCCTACCGTTTGCGGACGAATTGCTACCGTTTGCCGAGCACGCGACGTACGAGGCGCTCGAGGCATTGTCGCCAACACGATGTACCGGCTGCGAGCGCGCCGGTGCGCTTATTTGCCAAGACTGCCTGGCCGCGCTCACGCTCATCGACCCACGTCATAGCTGCACCCGATGTGGCGCCCCGTTTGGGGATTTGCTGTGCACTGAGTGTTCGGTCGAGGGCACGTCTTCGGCAATGGCGGAGGCGCTCGACCGCTGCCTGGCGTGCGCCGTCTATGCGCATCCGCTGCCGCGCATCATTAAAGCGTACAAGGATGCGGGCGAGCGACGTCTGGCTCCGTATCTGGCGGAGCTGCTCTACGACACCGCCCTGCATGCCCAGGTCGTAGCTCCCGATCGCTACGGAGGCGTGCTTTCCGGTGCGGATGCGGTGGTGTTTGTGCCTGCGACGGCGGCAGCGTTTCGGCGGCGTGGTTTTGATCATATGGAGGCTATTGCGCGCCCATTTTGCGAGCTGTCGGGTGTTCCTCTGCTCGATGCTCTCGTCAAGTACGGGCATGGCGACCAGCGCGAACTCGGTCGTGAGGAGCGCCGCGAGCGTGCCCGAGGTATGTACGAGACGGTTGAGGATGTGCACGGCCGCCGCCTGCTGCTTATCGATGACGTTATCACCACGGGTGCGACGATGGCAGCGGCTTCGGCGGAACTCAAGCGCGCCGGTGCCACGGCCGTTGATGGCCTCGCTGTCGCACGCGTTTGGTAGGGGTGATTCATGTGGCGGTAACAATCAGGTGGTGCAACAAACCGACAAAAGAGCAGCTAGCGGCTTCCGTAATCCTAACTGGCGCCTCGGCGCTACGCATGATGCGCGCCGAGCGCCGGCAGATGGGCTATATAAGCTGGAAGGACCTTAATCCCGATGAAGAGCGCCGTGTGCTGCGCACATCGTCGCCCTCGACCGAGGACATCTATCTTCCCGATTTGGTGCGGATTGGGGCCGCAAGCGGCGAGGCGCAAGAGGATTTGTGCTTGCTGGTAGGGTCTGCAGCGCAGCGCCGCCGTATTCTTGGCGTGAGCTGGTCCGTATGCTCCGAGTTGCCCGCCGGCTCGATTCTAGAGGTGGAACCGGGGGTGTACAGTCTATCTCCCGAGGCCCTTTGCGTAGCCGTCGCGCGCGAGGTCGGCTGCATCCAGGCATTTGCCCTGGCCCAGGAGCTGTGCTCTAAGATTTCACTAAGTGACCGCGGGAAGTATCTGCCTCCCTACACCTCGCCTGTTGCGAATAGACTTGCAAAGGACAAGGACCAACCGGCAGACGTGG
>CATVQO010000260.1 GCA_958346165.1 uncultured Collinsella sp.
AGAAGGCCGACCCGTATCTGAACGTCGACCCCGGTACCATGAGCCCGTTCCAGCATGGTGAGGTCTTCGTTACCGAGGATGGTTACGAGTCCGACCTGGACCTGGGTCATTACGAGCGCTTTATTGATGAGAACCTGACCCGCGATTCCAACTTTACGACCGGTGCCATCTACAAAAGCCTAATCGCCCGCGAGCGTCGCGGCGACTTTTTGGGCGGTACCGTGCAGGTGATTCCCCACGTCACCAATGCCATTAAGGACAAGTTCCGCCGCATCGAGGAGCAGACCGGCTCCGATGTAGTCATCACCGAGCTGGGCGGCACGATTGGCGACATCGAGTCCCAGCCGTTTGTCGAGGCCATCCGTCAGTACCGCAAGGAGGCCGGCCCCGAGAACGTCTGCTACATCCACGTGTCGCTCGTTCCCTATATCGCCGCCGCCCACGAGGTCAAGACCAAGCCCACACAGCATTCCGTCAAGGAGCTCCGCAGCTTTGGCATCCAGCCCGATATTATCGTGCTGCGCTCCGACCACCATATCGATGACGCTATCCGCGGAAAGATCGCAAGCTTCTGCGACGTCGACACCGATTGCGTCTTTACCAACGAGGACTGCGCGAGCATTTACGATGTTCCGCAGCTGCTTGCCGAGCAGGACTTTGACCTGCGCATTTGCGAGCGCCTGGGTCTGGACCCGCGTGAGCGCGACATGAGCGAGTGGAACGAGTTCCTGCGCAAACAGAATCACGCCAACCATCACGCCGACAAGGTGAAGATCGCCGTCGTGGGCAAGTACACGCAGCTGCCCGATGCGTACCTGTCGGTTATCGAGGCCCTGCACCATGCGGGCGTCTTCTACGATCGCCATGTGGACGTCCAGCTGGTCGACGGCGAGAGCCTCGACGAGCAGAATGTCTCCGAGGTTCTGGGCGACGCCTCGGGCATCCTGGTCCCCGGCGGCTTTGGCAAGCGCGCCCTGGAGGGCAAGATCCTCGCGGCCGAGTTTGCCCGTGAGCACAAGATTCCGTATCTGGGCATTTGCCTGGGTATGCAGGTGGCCGTGTGCGAATTTGCGCGCAATGTCGTCGGCCTTGCCGGCGCCAGCTCCTCTGAGTTCGATCCGGATGGCCCGTTTAGCGTCATCGATCTGATGAGCTCGCAGGAGGACGTGACCGAGAAGGGCGGCACCATGCGCCTGGGCGCCTATCCGTGCAAGCTCGCCGCCGATACCCTTGCTCGCGAGGCATATGGCGAGGAACTCGTCTACGAGCGTCACCGTCACCGCTTTGAGTTCAACAACGCCTTCCGCGACCAGCTCGAGGACGCCGGTTTGGTTATCTCGGGTCTGTCGCCTGACGAGCGCCTGGTCGAGATGGTCGAGCTGCCGCGCGACGTGCATCCGTGGTATGTGGCAACCCAGGCTCATCCCGAGTTCAAGAGCCGCCCGACCAACCCGCAGCCGCTGTTCCGCGAGTTCGTGCGCGCTTCGATCGGCCAGCACGAGGGTGTCGACCGTCTGCAGGTGACGCCCATGAACCTCGCTACGGACTAAGGGTGCCGGCGAATAAGGAACATACCGAAGCTACTCCCTCGTCGCTCGCCGTGGCGGCGGGGGAGTATCTCGATTACCTTGCGGTCGAGCGGGGTTTGGCGCGCAACACGATTGCGGCCTATCGTCGTGACCTGACGACGTACTGCGCCTATCTGGAGCGGGCGGGTATTGTGTCTTTTGAAGAGGTGACCCGTCAGGTCGTGGAGGGCTTTGTCGCCGACCGTCGCGATGGGGGCTATTCGGATGCCTCGGTGGAGCGTGCGCTTGCGGCCGTGAAGGGCCTGCATGCCTTTTTGGTGCGCGATGGGGCTGTGGCCCAAAATCCAACGGCGGCGTTGCGCCTGCCTAAAAAGGCTGAGCGTTTGCCGGAGTATCTATCGGTGGAGGATGTCTCGGCGCTGCTCGATCAAGACTTCCCCGAGGGCGAGATGGGCTTGCGCGACCATGCCATCTTGGAAGTGCTTTACGGATGCGGTTTGCGTGTGAGCGAGTTGGTGGGACTCGATGTGGGCGATATCCATATCGACGATGGCTTTGTGCTCGTTCGCGGTAAGGGCTCGAAGGAACGCCTGTCCCCGCTGGTGGGAAGCGCGGCGCGAGCTCTGACGCTTTATGTAACTGAGGGGCGTTCTCGCTTGGCGGCCCATGCCCGCGGAACCGAGACCTCGGCGGTCTTTTTAAATAAGAACGGCCGCCGTCTGTCGCGCCAGGGCATCCATGCCATCTGTGAGCGCTACGGGCGCCAGGTGGGACTGGTGGGGCTCCATCCCCATACGCTGCGTCACTCCTTTGCCACCCATATGCTTGCGGGCGGCGCAGACCTCCGTGTGCTACAGGAGATCTTGGGACATGCCGATATATCGACCACGCAGGTCTACACGCATGTCGATCGTACGCAACTGACCGAGGTCTATTTGGCGGCGCACCCGCTGGCACATCGTTAACACATCGCTGACCTGCATATTTATAGGTATTTGGGGACGGGCTCCAGATTGCCGCGGCGTGCTTTTGCGCGCGCATGGGCAATCTGGGGCCCGTCCCATTTTTCGCCACTTGGCGTCGCGGTGGTGGGCCGCACGGGCCTGGGGTGGGGGAGTTTGGGGGCGATGTGAACGGCATGTAAAGGGACGTAAAA
>CATVQO010000261.1 GCA_958346165.1 uncultured Collinsella sp.
AGGTGCCTTACTTTGATCGTTACGATGAGTTCGTTCCCGAAGAGCTCGTGCGCAAGGGCTTTGCCGAAGGCGTGCTCGACATCGAGGGTATGAAGCAGCGCGTCCTCAGCTGGCGCGACCACGCCTAAGACCAGTCTTTTTGGGACGGGGAGATTTACTTGTCGTGAAGGACGGTGCCGAGGAACTCAGCGTCGAAGGGCACGGCTTCGGCAAAGGCGTAGTCGCCGTCGCTGGCGATGAGCAGGTAGTTCTCCTCGCCGCCGAACTCCATATCGCCACATGGGACCACCCAGGCGTGGGCGAACACCTCGAGCGCCGTGGCGGCGCAATCGCGCAGGAACGTCACGTCGCTCCCCTCGTTCGCGCTCACGATATTGGCAACGTAGATACCCCCGGGGTTCAGGCTGCCTCGCACCAAACGCAACGCCTCAACCGTCGCCAGCTCGCGTACGGGCTCGGCACCGCCAAAGCAATCACTCACGACCACATCGTAGCGACGATGGCCCACGCTCGTCACACCCAGATACGAGCGAGCCTCAGCGGTAATCACCCGCAAGCGGTCGCCCACCGCGCGCTCCAGCTCGTCCAGGTAGAACCAGCGGCGCGCCAGGCGCGTAATCTCTCCGTCATACTCGATGACGTCCATGCGCAAGCCCGCGTGTGACATCAGGGCGAACTTAGGATAAGCAAACCCGCCGCCGCCCAGCATAAGCATGCGGTCGATACCATGCCCGCAAGCATCACGCATTGCGTCCTCGGCCTCAAACACATCGTCAAATGCGCGATAGTACGCAAAGACCGGCTCCGCCCAACGCTCGCCAACGTAGCTTGCGCTTTGGTAGACGCCGCCTTGCACCAAGACGCGAATCTCATCGTCGCTCTCATTGTGCACGCGTTTCACACGCGCCAACCCATTGCGGGTTCGCGCAACCTGCAGACAGGCAGCACGAACAGCGACAGCAGCCGCACCAAGCGCCGCGGCTCCCAGAGCAACGCCGGCAACGACGCCGGCAGAAACACTCGGCTTGTTCATCTAGAGCTCCTTTTGCAGATAAAGGCCATGGTCATAAAATCCAAGATGGCGATAGTACTCGCGTGTGCCAATCGCGCTAATCACGTTGATGCGCGCATAGCCCGCGTCCCGAGCAATATGGCACGCACGCTCCACCAGCGACCGTCCCAATCCATGGTGCTGGGCCGCCTGGCCTTGATCCCCCACGCGCGCCGCCATGCCATACACGTGTACCTCGCGAATCATCGCCTCGTCCGGCATCGTCGGCAACTCGTCCGCATGTGCGGCAACAAAAGCGCGATCGGGCAGCGACAACCGCAAAAAGCCCGCGATCTTGCCCTGCGGCGTCACCCACTGCAAAAAGCGCTCGCGCGTCACCGGCGTCTCGTACGCCACTTCTTCGTCAAGGGTCAACTCGTCCAGGTCGGCACCCGCCGTGCTGATCTCGCGATAGCGAATCTCACGCACCGTCGCACCATCACCCCGAGCAGCCAGGCGGTTCTCAACGAGCTGGCGCAGGTTGGGCTTCTTGTTGCCCACCATGATGTCGTCGGAGCTAAAGTCGCGGATCATGCGACTGATGCGGCAGAACGCCGGTGTCACCACGATGTCGTCGGCCAGCACATCGAGCAGCTCTTCCTCGGTATAGGGACGCCACTCGCCGCGCTCATAGCAACCCACCAGACGCGAGCCCTCGATGAGCGCACACGGGTAGACCTTGACCTCGTCGGGCATAAAGGCCCCCTCGGTCATAAAGCACTCGTAGTCACGCTTGTCCCCCTCGGGCGTGGCGCCCAGCAAGTTGAGCATAAAATGCGCGTGGATCTTAAAGCCAAACAGGCGTGCAAGCGAAAACGCCCGCTCAATCTGCGCCACCGAAATGCGACGCTCGTTGATATCGAGCAGGTGCTGGTCGAGGCTCTGGATGCCCATCTGGATCTTGGTGCAGCCCAGGCGGCGGATGAGCGTGAGGGCCTGTGGCGTCACGGCATCGGGACGCGTCTCGATAACGAGGCCCACCACGCGATGCTTCGCCGTCTCGTTGATGCGCTGCTGACGTTCAAGCTCCTCCATCGTGGCCGTCTGCCACTCGGCGACCTGGCCCCACGGCGTACCGGGACCGTACAGACGACGCATCGCGCGGTTATAGCCACCCACGGCAGCATCCACACGCCCTTGCTCGTCGGCAACGCCGGTAGCGAGCTCGGCCTCGTCGGTCGCAATACCGGCAGCCCGATAGCGCTCGCGGCGCTCCGCTACCACCGGCGGCAGCGCATCGGCGGGCGCGTCATCGAGCAGGCGCCCCGCCTCGGCACGGCTGATGCCCGGACGCGCCAACATGGGATTAGCCGCCACACCAGCCACGGCATCGTCATTGAGCGCACGGAAGAGCTCCGACATAAACCATGCCTGATACCCTTGCGGATAGTCGCTCCAGGTACCGCCAAGCACAATGAGCTCGATCTTATCGGTCGCATGCCCCATTTGAGAAAGCGCCGTCAAACGGGCACTCACCTGCAGATACGGGTCGAAGCAGTTTTGCTCCGCACGGGCGCACGCCGGCTCGGCATGCAGATAGCTTTTAGGCATGCGCAGATCGTTGGGGCAAAACAGGCAATCGCCCGAGCACGGCCAGGGCTTGGTGATGACGGTAATGGTCGCCACGCCCGA
>CATVQO010000262.1 GCA_958346165.1 uncultured Collinsella sp.
TGTGGTCGCGCTGACCGGCAGCGTTCTGACCATGCCTGGCCTGCCCAAGGTTCCCGCGGCCGAGAACATCGACGTCGACAACGACGGCAACATCACCGGCCTGTTCTAAGCCTGCTACTCATAGCCGCTTGTCCGCCCCGCCGCGCCAACCAAGGCCCGGCGGGGCTTTTTTGATCCCAAGGGGATGGGGGAAACGGATCATTTTGCGGCTGTTGGGTCAATGAGGCTATCCGTATGGGGTTGTTCGTCCAAAACTATGCCGGTTTACTACGATGAATCGGTATACCTCGACCATATCTGGATTTTCCGATAATGACCGATTCGTCTACCTGCGGTTTTGTTTTCTAGTAAAGTAGCGTGCTCAGGTTCGGGCGATTTATCGTAGTAAACCGGCATAGTTTTGGACGTGGCGGCAATGTTGCGCAACAAGAATGGGGATTTTTCTCGTACGGTGTAGTTGGAAGAACTGCGCGGGCGCATTGCGGCTGCGACGAGAGACGGGAGATGCGATGTATTGCACCAAGTGCGGAGCTCAGATACCCGATGGCTCCACGTTTTGCACGAGCTGCGGCGCTCGCGTGGGCGGAGTTGAGGACCAGGCGGAGCCTGTGGCGTTTCCGGTAGGGGATGCGCCGTCGTCCGCTCCTGTGGGACAGCAAGCTCCTCAGGGTGCCCCGGTTCATATGGCGGCGCAGTCTCGTTATGAGGAGCCTATGACCGAGCCTGCTGAGACCGCTCAATCGTTTGTTCCGACGCCGCAGCCCAAGAAGCCCAAGCACAGGGGCCGTATCGTCGCTGCCGTTATCGGCGGTGTTGCCGTTGTCGCCATCGTAGTGGCAATCGTCGTCGTGCCGCGCATCGGCTCGTCGTCCGAGGTGACTTCGGGCGGCAAGGGCTACGTTGTCTGCGCGTGCGAGACTAAAGTGCTGCCCAAGAACAGTAAGGGCAAAAAGCTCAAGAGCTATACCGTCGAGCTGGCGCCGGTGTCTGGCAAGGGCAAGAGCTACACCATCAAAGTGGATGGCGAGGACGGCTTTGTCATGGAGGACTTTGGCGAGCTGCCCGACCAGAAGTACCAGATGACCATCACCTCGGGCAAGGGCAAAAAGAAGAGCACGACCACCATGAAGGTCGACTACGCCAAGGAAGGCTCGGACGCTCCCAAGAACGTTGAGCTCACGCAGTCCAAGAAGGAGGCCAAGGCCTCTGCCAAGGCGGCGGTCAAGACGGCAAACGAGCTGTTCACCGACAAGATCCTCGAGTACCAAAAGAAGTACGGCGAGGGCGAGGCTGTTGAGATTGATGATTCTTCGATGTTTGGAACACGGGGCGTTGCCTACGCTAGGCTCATCGATTTTGACGGCGATGGCCAGGACGAACTGTTGATTGAGTACTCTGACGAGCCGATTGAAAATGACAATGGCGCCACTGCTGCCAAGGTAGAGGTCTGGGCTTATCGCGATGGTGAGATCGAGAAGGTATACGAGCCCGACACTCAGGTTTACACCATGTGCGCTGGCGTCTCGCTTTACGTATACGAATATGATGGTACCTATGGATTCAAACGGTATCTGCATGATGGGGAGACAATTAATTTCAAAGAAGTCCCCGATGGCTTTAACCAATCCCATGATGGCTACGAGTGCGAATTCAACGCCTATGACGGCAAGTCATTTAGCGCCATTGTTGGCCCTGTGTCGATTGACGATTCGAAGGTGAAAGACATCAATGAAGTGCGTGAGTTTGACGCTGAGTTGTTCAGCAGCGAGGAAGTTGTAGCAAAAAGCATCGCAACGGTTGCCACGACGCTGGAGCAGCTGAAGTCGAAGGACTCTGACGACGCACAGGCGAGCTACGAGGCCGTCTCTGCCACGCAGGATGTCGACTTTACGGCTGCGGTTGGCGAAGGCCCGCTGAACCCGTCCCCCGATGACACGTGCCAGATCACGGCTACGTGGACCTATCCTCAGGTAAAGGGCCAGGGCGTGGGCGTCGCCAAGTTTAACAAGGATATGGTCCAGCTCGTCGCGGATACGCTCGATGCGAGCAAGCAGGCCTCGATGGATGACGAGGACAGCCGCGTGACCATGATGTATACCGCCGAGATCGTCTCGATCGATGGCGATATTGCCTGTGTGCGCACGTTTACCGACAGCTATCAACCTCCGTATCGATCGGAACGGATGACGAGGTCGGCGTACTACAACCTCAAGACGGGTGAGCAGGTTTCGCTCGAGGACTCGCTTGCGCAGCACGGGCTCTCGTTCGATACCCTCAAGAGCGAGGCCAAGCAGGCAATTAAGACGGCAAAGCCGGATATGGACTCTGTGTCCGAAGACAACATCGACGATGACGATAACTACACCGAGGACCATTTCTACTACGACGGCAAGGGCTATATCGTTGTCCTCGATACTGGCGAGTTTGACTGCATGGCATGGGACACGCACGACTTGGTTGCGCACGCATTCGACTCGAGCTATTCCAGTGGTCAGGACGTGACGCCCGAGCGAGCCAGGGCTACGTACGTACCCAACGAGTAGAGCAAAGCGGCAGGGAGTAATCTGAACAGTCCCCGGTGACGCAAAACGCAGTGTCGCCGGGGACTTTTCCTCCGTCCCCAAGGGATCGTTAGCCGCGCTGGAGGCCGAAGAGTTTGGCGTTGCGCTCGGCGACC
>CATVQO010000263.1 GCA_958346165.1 uncultured Collinsella sp.
CATCGACCTGCGCCGATGCCCCCAACGTGGACACACATTTTGTCCTATAAGCCTGCGTTCCATTACATGCAGTCAAGCCATAAGATCCCCTCTCACATGGCAGCCCGGAGGCGAGGCCGGGCGAAATTGCTACACGCACAACACTGACCTAAAAAGTTGTGAGGTCTCCATACGGTTCGGCAGGCGGTATAAAATGTCACCCTCAGCGGTGAAATAGAACATTACCGCAGATAAATGCCATATTTGATAAAACGCGTTACCAAATTGCAATATTCAATGTGAAAAAGAGCGCCTTACTATTTTTCCTTTTTGATCCGTTTTCCTCCGTCCCCTTCGGATCACATGATCCCTTGGGAACGGAGGAAAACGGATCGTTTTTGGTGCAAAAGGGCCAGGTTTGTTTGCACCAATCTCACTTGCGCTAGATGAAGAGCTCGCATTCCTTCCGCGCGACGCAAACCTTGCTCAGCATCTGGGAAACAGCGGATAGCTTGTTGGGATCAAGCTTGCGAGCGCCTCGCGGACATACGGCGATGCAGCGCATGCAGGAGATGCACGCCTCGCCAGCTGCTCGCTTGGGGTCGCCCTTGTCGATAGCACAAACGGGGCACGCCGCGGCGCATGCACCGCAGGAGACGCAATCCCCTGTTGCCTCGGGTGCCATGCGGCGACCTCCAGCTTGTTTATAAGGACGATTGCCGGGGATAGAGGGCTCGGACGCATCCTTAGCCAACAGCTTTTGCTGAATTTGCTGCGCAAACTCTGCGAGCTGCGCCGCATCCTGCGCATCCGGTCGCCCAGCAGCAAACTGACGAGCAACGGAATGCTCAGCAATAGCAGAAACCGCTGCAACCACCCTAAATCCGGCGCGCTTCGCAACGTCCTCCAGCTCTACGAGCGTGTCCTCAAACGCGCGGTTTCCGTATACACAAACCAAAACAGCCCGAGCCCCGTTGCCGCGTACCATGCCCAACCGGTCAGCCACCACAGCCGGGATTCTACCGGCATACGCCGGCACAGAGATTACGGCCACGTCGTCCTCAGTCATCGAGACAGCGCTGAAATCTAGCCCGCTATCGGTCAGATCGACGGTAACGGTATTCTTGCCCAGTGCCCCGGCCACAAGGCCAGACACCTTCTGCGTTCCACCCGTCGGACTAAACACAATTTCGAATACGCTCATCGAGGCACCCTCCCCATACGCCTGGCAACGCGTCAGGCCGTTTTCACATCCAGCCAGAGTATACGGCGCATGGGATCCCCGTTTTGGTGCACCAAGCACCCCAATGCACCCACTCTACGCTGTCTGTCTCTTCGTTTTGTATAAATTACGGTACAGATTGTATATATTTACGGGATACCGCCGTGTTCTCCTGAGGTACCCCATCCTGGCCCGTGCAAAAAACGGAGTATTCTGCAACGTGACCGCGCCAGCACCGCCGCAGGTGGGCAAAACTGTAGGGCGCCGTATCATTCTAAGTCCCGACATGGCGAGAATGACGCGCCCCTGCTCCGGAAAACGGCGAAATCTGACTCGGAACGCTCGCTAGGGATATCCGAAGGCCACCGTTGGCGACGTCGAATCATATGCAGACAACTCGAACTGCAGAATACTCCAAAAAATGCACGGCGCACCCCATGGGACCCATTGCTGCATGGCAGAAAATAGGTCCTCGGCATCCCCCAGATGCATTCCCGAGAACATCACGTTTGAATTAGCGATGGACACGGCAAACAAAAGGGCCCGAGCGTTATTTGCTCGGGCCCTTAGCTTGTCTCACGCTAGCGCGCGATGCGCATCTTACTTGCGCTTGCCGCCGCCGTCGCCGGGGCGACGGGAGCTGCCACCGCGCTTGCCGCCACGGCTGTTGCCGTAGCTGCCACGGTTATCGCGACCGCCGGCACGGCCGCCGCGGGAGCCGGCCTGGTTGCCGCCGCGACCACCACGGTAGCCGCCGCGACGCTCTTCGCGGGTATCGTCGTAGTTGCGCCAGTCATCGCGACGATCGCGGCTGGCACGCGGGTCACGACGGTCGCGCAACTCGTTAGAACGACCAGCGCCGCCGCGGCCGCCATTGCCGCGAGCACCCTCGCGACGCTCGCCGCCGCGGCTACCGCGCTCTTCAAAGCGCTTGCCGCCACGGGACTCACCGCCACGGGCAGCACGCTCACCACGACCCTCGCCGCCGCGACGCTCGTCACGGCCGCCGCGCTCGTCATCACGACCGGAACGACGGCGGTCGCCCGAACCGCGCTTGCCACCGCGCGAACCGCGGCCCTCGTCCTCGCGCTCGACACGACGACGGCCACCGCGATCCTCGTCCTCGCGGCGGCGGCGATGCGCCTCGCCCTGGAACTGCTTGGCACGACGCTCGGCACGGTTGCCACGCGAGACCTGCTCGACAGCACCGCCGCGCTCCTCGGCAGCCACCTCGCGAGCCACGCTCTCCACGGCCTCGTCCACGCGAGCCTGAACGCCTTCGCGCACGCGGGTCTTGCCGCCGCGCTTGGGACGGCTCGGGCGCTCGCCGTCGCCGCGACGCTCGTCGCAACCGCGGTTGGAACGACCGGCCACATCGCCGTAATCATCGCCGTTGCGCTTGCCGTCGCGACGTGCCTGCTCAAGCTTCTTCTTGCTCTTGGACTTGCCGCGCTTGGTCTTCTTCTTCA
>CATVQO010000264.1 GCA_958346165.1 uncultured Collinsella sp.
CACTCGACCACGATCTCGACCTGGAAGAGGGTGTCGGCAGCGCCGTCCCACTCCACATCGATCATGCGCTCGGGATGTTCCATAAGACCCTTGACGTTAGGGCAGTTGGCGCGATGCACCGAAACGCCACGACCGCGCGTGATGAAGCCGACGATGTCGTCGCCCGTCACGGGGTTGCAGCAATGAGCCAGACGGACCAGCAGGCCGCTGTTGCTCTCGCCCTTGACGATAATGCCGTTACTGGCGCTCTTGCCGCGCTTTTGCGGCTTGCGGTTGGAGCCGCGAGCGGGCTGCTTCACGACCTCGGCGATAGCCTCGGCCTTGGTGAGCTGTTCCTCGGGCTTGGGGTCCAAGATTTGCTCGACCTTATTGCCCACAGCGCGCGGGGCAACCTTGCCGGCGCCGACGGCGGCAAACAGGTCCTCGAGCTGCTTGAAGTTAAACTGCTCCGCCACGGCGTTGAGCGCACGCGCGGAGCGCGGCGTGGAGATGCCATACCCGCGCTTGCGCAGGTCCTTGGCCAGCATATCGCGGCCAGCAGCAGCGTCGTCGTCCTTGGTCGCAGCGGCAAAATAGCGGCGGATCTTGGACTTAGCCGAAGGCGTCTTGACGATCTTGAGCCAATCACGCGACGGCTTGGAACTCTTGTTCGTCAGGATCTCGACACGGTCGCCCGTCTTGATCTCGTGCGTGAGCGGAGCCACCGCACCGTTGATTTTGGCGCCGACGCAATGGTTTCCCACCTCGGTGTGAACGGCATAGGCAAAGTCGAGCGGCGTGGATCCGGCACGAAGCGCCATGACCTCGCCCTTGGGCGTAAAGACGAAGATCTCCTGATCGAAGAGGTCAACCTTCAGCGAATGCAGGTATTCTTTGGCGTCGGTAATCTCATCAGACGCAGCCCAATCGAGTGAGTGCTTAAGCCAGTTAATCTGGTCGTCCAGACGCTGGGCATCATTGGTCTTAGACGCAGACGATCCGCCCGACTTCTTATATAGCCAGTGGGCGGCAATGCCGTACTCGGCCTGCTCATGCATCTCGTAGGTTCGAATCTGAATCTCGAGTGGGCGGGCCGTGGGGCCGATAACCGTCGTATGGAGCGACTGGTAGTTATTGACCTTGGGCATGGCGATATAGTCTTTAAAGCGACCGGGCATGGGGTGCCACAGCGTATGCACCGCGCCGAGCGTGGAGTAGCAATCGCGCACCGAATGCGTGATGACGCGCAGTGCCACCAGGTCGTAGATCTCGGAGAATTCCTTGCCCTTGCGCTTCATCTTTTGGTAGATGGACCAATAGTGCTTGGAACGGCCGTTGATCTGGAAGCCTTCCAGGCCAATGCGGTTGAGCTCGTCGGTGAGTGTCTTGATGGTCTCAGCCAGATAGCGCTCACGGACCTCGCGCGACTCCGCCACCATGCGCGCGATGCGCTGGTAGGCATCGGGCTCCAGGTAGAAGAAGGACAGGTCCTCGAGCTCCCATTTGATTGAGCTCATGCCCAAGCGGTCGGCCAGAGGCGCGTACACGTCCATGGTCTCGCGCGCCTTAAACAGGCGGCGGTCCTCACGCAGAGCGGCAAGTGTGCGCATGTTATGCAGACGGTCGGCGAGCTTGACGATAATGACGCGGATGTCCTTGGACATGGCGAGGAACATCTTGCGCAGCGTGAGCGCCTGCTTCTCGTCCATGCTGTCGACTTCGATATTGGTGAGCTTGGTCACGCCATCGACGAGCTCGGCCACCGTATCGCCGAACAGGCCGGAAACATCGGCGAGCGAGGTCTCGGTATCCTCGACGGTATCGTGCAGCAGCGCGGCGCACACCACATCGCAGTCCATCTTGAGATCGGCCAAAATGATGGCAACCTCGACGGGATGGTTAATGTACATCTCGCCCGAGTGGCGCTTTTGGTTGCAGTGCTTCTCGGCGGCAAAGCAGTAGGCCTGCTCAACCTTAGAAAAGTCGTCCTCATTCATATATTTGAGGCACAGGCGCTCCAGCTTGTCGTAGCTGTCCGCCATAATCTCGGGCGGCAGCTCATCGGCATGCTTATAGTGCTCCATCTCCGAAAAAGGCTGGAGGGTGGAATCATGGGCGGTACGGGCTGCGGCATCCATCGAGGTCCCCTTCCCCTAGGCCCGCGGTACGATCGGGCGGTTAACTTTGGCTAGCATATCAGAAGCGCACGAATCGAGCGCCCAACTCCGGAAAGCCGAGAACTCCATGCGCGAGCGCAAGCCCTCCAAATAGCGAATTGACCTGCTCAATTGCACGCGGCCGGGGTTTTCGGCCATCGCGATGCGACGGGTGTCGTCAAACCCCGAAATGCGACAAAAACCAAGCTCTTCGAAGATTCCCAAGCCGCTTTCCACCGAGCGCTCGTCGACCGGCGTGCGAGCATCGATGGCAAGGCACATCTGCGCGATGTCGATATCGCTCGCGCTAAAGGAATCGTCCCCGGTCTTGCCGCGGTTGGAGCGCCACATGGTCTGCAGCGCGCGATAGAGCGTGACGAGCTCGTCGCGCTCGGGCGCATAGCAGTCGAGCAGGCGCTCGTTAATACGGGCGTCACGCGACGAATAGAGTAGATGGATCACGGCGGGTTGGCCATCGCGACCGGCGCGGCCGCTCATCTGGTTAAACTCAATGCCGCCAAACGGCATGTG
>CATVQO010000265.1 GCA_958346165.1 uncultured Collinsella sp.
TGGCGCATTCCGAGCAACAACGACGGGGGCGTACTGACGCTCATCGACGCCATCTTGGCGGCTCGTTAACGTGGCTCGTCGGACCTGGCCGGGCGAGGCGGGTAAGTTTTTCGTTCGGTCAGGTCCTGGGCTCGCTCGGAAAGCACATTAAGTGCTTTCCGGCTCGTGCGGAATCTACGAAAAACTTACCCGCCTCGCCCGGCCAGGTCCTAGGGTGACTTGCTTGCCGCCTAGATGGCGTCTTGGCGTCTAGATACTTGGCTGAATAATTATGGATGAAGGGAGTTCCTTGCTGAAAGGGACTCCCTTCTGGTTTGGCTGCTTTGGACCTGTGGCTGTTTTTCTATTTCGCGTCGGCCCAGGTTATGCCGGTACTGGCTTCGGCGATTAGGGGGACGCGGAGGTCTACTACGTGCTCCATGACGTCGCGGACCATGGTGGTTAGGCGCTCGACTTCGTCGATGGGGCACTCAAAGTCCAGTTCGTCGTGCACTTGCAGGATCATGTGGGCGGCAAAGCCTTCCTCTTCCAGGCGGCGGCTTACGCGGGCCATCGCGATCTTGATGATGTCGGCGGCGGTTCCCTGCATGGGATGGTTCATGGCCGTGCGCTCGCCAAAGCCGCGGAGTTGCGGGTTTTTGGCCTTGAGCTCCGGAATATGACGACGGCGGCCGTACATGGTCTCGGCGTAGCCCGTCTGCTTGGCGCGTGCCACCACGTTGTCGAGGAACGTGCGCACGCCCGGGTAGGCCTCGTAGTAGCGGTCGATCATGTCGCGTGCCTCGGCCATCGAGATATGCAGCGACTGCGACAGGCCGTAGGCCTGCTGGCCATACACGATGCCAAAGTTCACGGCCTTGGCGCGACTGCGCAGGTCGGGCGTTACCTCGGACACCGGCACACCGAACACGCGCGCCGCCGTCTCGGCATGGAAGTCCTCGCCCTCGTTAAAGGCGCGCACCAAGTGCTCGTCACCTGAGAGATGCGCCAGCAGACGCAGCTCGATCTGCGAGTAGTCCACCGCCAAAAAGACGCTTCCCTCGCCTGCCGAAAACGCCGTCTTGACGGTACGACCCAGCTCCGAGCGCGTCGGGATGTTCTGCAGGTTCGGGTCGCTCGAGGACAGACGCCCCGTTGCCGTGATGGTCTGGTTGTACGTAGTGTGTACGCGACCGTCACCACGGCGTAGCGGGCCCAGCGTGTCCAGATAGGTGGACTTGATCTTAGACTTCTCACGCCAGTCCAAGATCAGACGCACGATTTCGTGGTCACGCGCAAGGTCGCTCAGCACCTTGGCGTTGGTCGAATAATAGCCGCGCTTAGTCTTCTTGAGGCCCTTGGTCGGAAGCCCCATCACATCAAAGAGCACGTGCGACAGCTGCATGGGGCTGCCAATATTAAAGGTCTCGTCACCCGCCAGGTCGCGAATACTGCGCTCAACCTCGGTAATCTGGGTCGCCAGACCCTCGGACAGACTGTGCAGACGGTCGGGGTCCACGAGCATGCCCGCGCGCTCCATCTTGGCAAGTACCGGAACGAGCGGCATCTCGATGCCATCGAACACGTTGGCGGCATTCTCACGGGCCATGCACTCGCGCAACGGTGCCACGAGCGCCAGCGTCAGAGCCGCAGTACGGGCGGCAGGCGCCGGAGCGTCCTCACCGGCACCCTCTGCGCCGCGCGCCGCAGGCAGCGCCATCTGCAGATACGTATCGGCAAGATATGCCTCATCGAACTCGGAGCGATCGGAATCCAGCAGATAGGCAGCGACCACGGTATCGAAGATACGCGTGGAATCGGTAGCGAGCGGATCCATGAGCTCGGGCTCAGAAGAATCGACGGGCGAAAGCTCGTGCAACAGCGCCTTCATATCCGGGCTCGCCACGCGACCCTCCATAAACAGACGCGCGAGCACGCCGGCAATCACGCCGTGAACGAAGTTGAAGCCCTCAACCTCAGCCGCCGCACAGCTGTCGCCCTCCTCGAGCGCGAACAGGCCCTTGGACGTCGCCAACCACAGCGTGCGCGTCAGTCCAAAGAGCGCGCCCTCTTCCTTGTCGTCGTCCACCACGGCGGCGACCCACTCGCCGGCATCAATCGCGCGGGAGACCTCAGCCGCAACGGCACCAAGCGCGTCGGCATCGCCGGCGGCTGCGCGAACCATAGCAGGTATCTCAACCACACTGGAGGCAGCAGTAGCCCCGCCCTCGCCGCCGACCAGCGCCAAGAAACGGTTCTGCATGGCGGTGATACCAAGTGTGCCCAGCGCCGCGGACACTTCGTCGGCAGAAAACGCCGGGAAGGACGTTTCGTCAAAGTCGAGCTCGACGGGCGCATCGGTGCGAATGGTTGCGACCTTGCGGCTCAGCAGCGCATCGTCGATGTGCGCACGCAGGTTCTCGCCCATCTTGCCCTTGACCTCGTCGGCATGCGCGATGACCTCGTCCAAGCTGCCGTACTGTGCGATGAGCGCGCTCGCCTTTTTGGGGCCGATGCCCGGTACGCCGGGAATGTTGTCCGACGTATCGCCCTTTAGACCGTAAAAATCGGGCACGAGCGCCGGCGTAATGCCGTGATACAGGTCGTCCACGCTCTCGGGCGTCATGATCGCCACGTCGGACAGGCCCTTGCGGGTCGAGACCACGTTGACGTGCTCGGTCA
>CATVQO010000266.1 GCA_958346165.1 uncultured Collinsella sp.
CGGCCGACCTGCCGCAGCTCAAGGCCACCGGCGTCGACGGCTTCTTTGTGGTGAGTGCCGTCTGCAGCGCCGATGACCCCTACGCCGCGGCCAAGGAGCTCGTCGACACTTGGCAGCAGGCATAGGCATAAGCCGAGCAGCTGATCCGCAGCCTCACATCTTCAGCAATGGAAAGCGCATCCCAGTTTGGACCTCCATTCCGGGATGCGCTTTCCGCCGAGATGGCGGCAGCGGCCTCTACCCTGCCAGATATGTCTCCAGTGCCGGCAAGGTCGCCTCAGCATCGCGACGACCAATCTGATAGATGCGCTCGAGCTCATCGGGCTCGCGGCACAGCGACGGCACTTTCACCGATTCGCTCGGACGCACCACAAAGATATCGCCGGCGGCCTCACGACGTGCCAAATCATCGAGCGTGGCATTGTAGACCTCATGCCGATGCTCAAGCGCTGCGACAAACTCCGGATAGTGACGGAACACGCGACGCAGCATAGGCATCACGCTGTTGGGCCGCTTCACAAAGCCCGCCGGCTGCGTGAGCACCACGATATTGCGGTCATACCCCTGAGCAAACAGCCATGCACTGGGAATAGAATCAGCCACGCCGCCATCCAGGTACTTGCGGCCCTCAATGGCGACAGGACGCGTCGCCACGGGAATTGCCGACGACGCCCGGATCCACTCGATATCGCGCTCGTCGCCATACGGCAGGTCGTGGTAGACGGCCTTGCCCGTCTCGATATCGGTACACACGCACGTAAATCGCATGGGGCAGGCGCGATACGCCTCCAAGTCGATGGGATCGCGCTCGATAGGCACCTCGTGATAAGCAAAGTCGGCATTGAACATATCGCCGGTTCGCAGCCAGCTGGTCACGCTCGCATAGCGCTTGTCGGCGCAATAGGCCTTGTTATAGCGAATGGCGCGGCCGATCTGGCGCGATTTAAAGTTGTAGCCAAATGCCGCGCCCGCCGAGACGCCCACCATATGGTCGCAGGTCAAACCGTGCTCCATCCAAACGTCGAGCACGCCCGCCGTATACATACCGCGGTAGCCGCCTCCCTCGAGCGCCAGCCCCACCGTGCGCGTCATATTTGACTGTGCCATGCGACCATCTCCGTTCCTGCGTTTTAAACCGGGACAAGTATACCCGTCAACATATATCGTCCCAGTCGCATTTTTATCGAACATCGCATCGTCGCGCTACCGCCTGTCGAATAATAGCCGCCCACAGCATGTGCACCCATATCCCCGCACTCGAGGAAAGCGGCTTTATGGTGACGCTCGACAAGCACATTTGGCAGATTGTGCCCACCGACCGCGATCAAGGCCGCAGCACGCAAATCATTTCATCGATGCTCGAAATGGCGCAGTCGCTCCATCTGCCCGTCGTGGTCGAAGGCGTCGAGACAAATGAGCAGGCGAACATGCTACGACAAATGGGCGCCCGCTACGCTCAGGGCTTCCTCTACTACCGCCCCATGCAGGCGAAGGATTTTGAGGCATTGCTCGATGGCGGCAATAACAACTGATACGCTCGCGCGCAAAACGCCACCGTCGAAGGGGATATTTGTCTCCATTAGCTAACTTATATCCCCAATTCAAACCGAATTGGGGATATGATACAAACCGTTGTTCCGCCCAAGGAGGTTATCCATCATGAACGAGTCGTATCGCCTGGGCGAGCAATCGATTATTGCCTATCTTCAGCGACTTGCGAACGGCGTCTCGACCGCCGAACTCGATGTTGCCGCGCTGCCTGCTGGGCTACGCGCCGTTGGCGAGCAACTGCAAAAGACGCATGCCATCCTGCAACAAGAGCGCCAGCTGCTTGAGCGCAACGCCTATATCGATCCGCTCACCAACTTGGGCAACCGCAACGGATTCGACCGTCACGTCGAGCAACTCTGGCGCAAAGGCGACCCCTTCACCTGCGCCTATATTGACATCGACCATCTCAAGCATTGCAATGATAGGTTTGGCCACGCCGAAGGCAATCGCTATATTCTGAGCATCTGCCGCACGCTCTCCGAAACCATGGAGCACGATAAGATGCTGTTCCGTATCGGTGGAGACGAGTTTGTGCTCATCTCGCTCTCCGCAAACGAGATTGAACTCGAGCAGCGCTTGGAGCAGGTACGTACCAGGCTGATCGAGGCGAGCTCAGGTGGCAAGGCGCCCATGATCGGCAGCTTTAGCTTTGGCTGCTCGCGCGTCGATCCACTTGCTGGCGACACGCGTCGCCAGATGACAATGGATGCCGATCGCAAGATGTATCGCTATAAGCTTATGCATCGTGTGCAGCAACCGAAAGACGATGACGCGCCGCAACGCCCAATCGTCGATCAGCTTCCCTGCAACGACCGGGTGTTCCAAGCGATCTCCATGAGCTCCGAGACGCGCTATCCGTTCATCCTTAACCTCGATACGGGCGAATCGCAATGGTCGGTTAACGCCGTGCGCGATTTTGACCTGCCCTCCCAGCACCCTTTTAACTCACTCGACATGTGGCTCGCCCGCGTTCATCCCGAGGACCGCGACAACGTACGTGTCGAGCTCGACATGGTGATAAACGGCACGTGGCACTTCCACTACATGCAGTATCGCGTAATGGATGCCACCGGAAAATACGTGCTTTGCGACTGCACGGGCTACCG
>CATVQO010000267.1 GCA_958346165.1 uncultured Collinsella sp.
GCGACCTTGCGGGCGCTTATGGCATGGTGGAGCCCAGCGAGAGCGTTACACTTGACTTTTCGCAGGATGCAGCCGCGGGCGCCAACGCGACCGCGACCGCTCAGTAGCAAGACGGTAGCTGAGTATGACAAATGACTATCGCCGCGGTTCCGATAGGGGCCGCGGTTCTGGACGTCCCTCGTCGCGGGGACGTTCTGGTTATCAAGGAACGGGTCGGCAATCTTACAACGCCGGGCGGTCCCGTGGCAACGACCCGGCGTCGCGACTTCGCGGCTCGGGCGGCCCTCAAGTGCATAACACCAGGTCGCGCAAGAGTTCGCCGACCGAATGGCTCACAGGCACGCCTCTGCCTCGCCGCAAAGCCGTCATGGGATTCATTGGGCTTGGCTTGGGCTTGGGCGTCTTTCGCCTTGCCGACTATCAGGTTGTCGAAGCCGATAAACTGCGCGAGCGTGCCGATGCGCGCCGCCTGCTTGCGCAGACCCTCTATGCCAAACGCGGCACCATCTACGACCGCAACGGCAACGTGTTGGCGTCGTCGGTCGAATGTCGCAACATCGCCGTGAACCCGCAGCTTGTCGAGGACGTTGACAAGACGGTGTCGGCGCTGGTCAAGGCAACTGGAATCGATAAAAAGACCTGCCGCAAGCTCGTTGAGTCCGATGGAACCTGGGTGTATATCAAGCGCCAGGTGGACGAAGACGATGCTGCGACGCTGGAGAAGAAGAACCTGCCCGGTGTGCTTTTTGAGCAGGCCATGAAGCGCGTATATCCATACGGCAATCTGGCATCGCAGGTGCTGGGTGTAGTGAATGTGGACAACGATGGCTTGACGGGTCTCGAAAAGCAATACAACAAGCTTCTGACCGGCACGAACGGTTCTCTCGTACGCGAGCGCGCGAGGGACGGCAGCTATATCGCGGGCGGTGCCTATAAAAAGGTGGCTGCGGTCGACGGCGTTGATATCGTGACGACGCTCGACGTCAATATCCAGCGTGCGGCCGAGGATGCCCTGGCAGAGGCAGTTGAGAAGACTAAGGCCAAGAACGGCTCGGCGCTGGTCACCGATCCTACGACAGGCGAGATTTTGGCAGCCTGCTCGTACCCGACCTACGACCAGACCGATCTGGAGAATGCCAAGACCGAGGATATGAATCTGCGCCTGGTCACCGACGCCTACGAGCCCGGCTCGGTCTTTAAGACGCTCGTGGCGGGCGCCGGCTTCGACTTGGGCGTCGTGCGATCGAGTACGTCGTTTGAGGTGCCGGCGAGCATCAAGGTGGGCGACGATACCGTCACCGATGCCGACAAGCGCGACTATGCCATGACCATGGATGTGCGCGAGATGATGCGCCGTTCGTCCAACGTGGGCTTTGTCCTGGTGGGGCGCAAGATCGGTGCCGACGACTTTGCCGCCTATGTGGACAAGTGGGGCATCGGTCACAGCTCGGGTGTCGATTTTCCGGGAGAGAGCCTGGGTATCGTCAAGGAGCGTGACCAGTATGACGGCGCCACGCTGGGCTCGATGAGCTTTGGACAGGCACTGTCCGTCTCGCCGATTGAGATCGCACGTGCCGTGGGCGGCATCGCCAACGGCGGCGTGATGATGACACCGCACTTCTATAAGTCCAGCAAAGGCGACGAGAAGGACTGGGGTGAAGGCGAGCGCGCGATTTCGGAGGACGCCGCATCCCAGGTGACATCGTGCATGCAGACGGTCGTGTCCGAGGGAACGGGCGTTGGCGGCGCGGTTGACGGCTATGACGTGGCGGGTAAGACCGGTACGGCCGAACGTGCCGACGAGAACGGCGGCTACCTCAAGGAGAACTACATGTCGTCCTTTATGGGCTTTGCACCGGCACAATCGCCCAAGGTGCTGTGCTATATCACGCTCGACGGAACGCCGAGCGGCTCAGATGCCGCTGCGGTGCCGTTCCAGTCCATTATGGCCAACGCGCTCGACGTGCTGGGTATCCCGCACACGAAGTAGGGGGTTACAATCTTTGGGGCGTTGTTTGTTGTCCCATATGAGGGTGTTCACATGCCCTGCACCACGCATGTGCGGCGCTGGGATACAATACGCCGATAGCATTATTAGGTTTACAGGGGAGCTGCAATGATAGAGATCGCCGTCAACAACCTCGCGGCCGCAACAGGGGCCCGAACCGTGACGGGAGAAGCCGATCGGGTATGCCGCGGGTGCGTTATCGACTCGCGCCAGGTCGAGGAAGGGACGATTTTCGTCGCCTTTCCCGGTGAAAACGTCGACGGCAATGATTTTGCTTCCCGTGCCGTCCAGTCGGGTGCCGGCGCCGTCGTGATGACGCGTGAGCCCGAGGCTGAGCTGGTCTCGCTGGCGCAGGACAAGGGGTGCGCCATCCTGCTGACCGATGATCCCGAGGAGTTTCTGCTGCGTTTGGCGCACACGTATCGCCTGGAGCTTGGCTGCCTGGTCGTTGGCATTACCGGTTCCATCGGCAAGACGACGACCAAGGACGTGCTCGCCGCCGTGCTCGCCAAGCGCTATCGTGTCTGGGCCACCAAGGGCAATTTCAATAACCTGATCGGCATGCCGCTCACGGTGCTTTCCGCTCCGGCCGATACCGAGGTCCTGGTGCTCGAGATGGGCATGAACCATTT
>CATVQO010000268.1 GCA_958346165.1 uncultured Collinsella sp.
ATGAAAGGAGACCAGTTATATGCGCGTTTCTTACGACTGGCTCAAGACCATGATCGATATTCCGGAGGATCCCAAGACCCTTTCGGACGAATATATCCGTACCGGCACCGAGGTCGAGGCGATCGACACCGTGGGCGAGTCCTTCGACCACGTGGTGACTGCCAAGGTGCTCACCAAGACCCCGCATCCCGATAGCGACCACATGTATGTGTGCTCGGTCGACGTGGGCGACAAGAACCTCGACGCCGACGGCAACCCCGCCCCGCTGCAGATCGTCTGCGGCGCGCAGAACTTCGAGGCCGGCGACCACATCGTCACGGCCATGATTGGCGCTGTCCTGCCCGGCGACGTCAAGATCAAGAAGAGCAAGCTTCGCGGCGTCGTGTCCATGGGCATGAACTGCTCCGCGCGCGAGCTCGGCCTGGGCGGCGACCACTCCGGCATCATGATTCTGCCCGAGGACACGCCCTGCGGCATGCCGTTTGCCGAGTATGTGGGCTCGAGCGATACCGTGCTTGACTGCGAGATTACGCCCAACCGTCCCGACTGCCTGTCCATGATCGGCATGGCCCGCGAGACCGGCGCCATCTTCGACCGCGATTTCCACGTTGAGCTGCCCGCCATCAAGGCCGAGACCGGCCGCGCGACCGACGACGAGCTTTCGGTCGAGATTGCCGACGAGGGCCTGTGCGACCGCTACGTCGCCCGCATCGTGCGCAACGTGAAGGTCGGTCCCTCGCCCGACTGGATGGTCAAGCGCCTCAACGCCCTGGGCGTGCGTCCGCACAACAACATTGTCGATATCACTAACTACGTGATGATGCTCACCGGTCAGCCGCTGCACGCCTTTGACCTGGACACCTTTGCCGAGCGCGATGGCCATCGCCGCGTGGTGGTTCGCGCCGCCCAACAGGACGAGAAGTTCACGACGCTCGACGGCGAGGAGCGCGTGCTCGACGCCGGCATGGGCCTCATCACCGACGGCGAGCGCCCCGTGGCGTTGGCCGGCGTTATGGGCGGCATGGATTCCGAGATTGAGGACGATACCGTCGACGTGATGGTCGAGAGCGCCTGTTTTAACGCCGGTCGCACCTCGCACACCAGCCGCGATTTGTCGCTGATCTCCGACGCCTCCATTCGCTTTGAGCGTCAGGTTGACGAGACCGGCTGTGTGGATGTCGCCAACGTTACCTGCGCGCTCATTGAGGAGATCGCCGGCGGCGAGGTTGCTCCCGGCTATGTCGACGTGTTCCCCGCGCCCAAGACCATCGACAGCATTAAGCTGCGCCTGGCCCGCGTGCATGCCATCTGCGGTGCCGACATCGAGCCCGACTTTATCGAGCGTTCGCTCACCCGCCTGGGCTGCACCGTCGAGCGCGACGGCGAGGACTTTATGGTCACCCCGCCGAGCTTCCGTCCCGACCTGCCGCGCGAGATTGACCTGATCGAGGAGGTCCTGCGCTTGTGGGGCATGGGTCGCGTCACGGCGACCATCCCGGCTGCCAAGAACCACATCGGCGGTCTGACGCGCGAGCAGAAGCTTACCCGCAAGGTCGGCGAGATCCTGCGCGCCTGCGGCCTCAACGAGACCACGACCTTTGGCTTTGCCGCCCCGGGCGACCTGGAGAAGATCGGCATGTCCACCGAGGGCCGCGGCTGCCCCGTGGTGCTCATGAACCCGCTGGTGGCCGAGCAGACCGAGATGCGCCGCTCGCTGCTGCCGGGCCTGCTGCAGTCTGTGGCCTATAACGAGGCCCACGGCACGCCCAACGTGCACCTGTACGAGGTCGGTAGCCTGTTCCACGGCCGCGAGAACGCCAGCCTGCCCAAGGAGACCAAGTCCGTGGCGGGCGTGCTCTCGGGTCAGTGGAGCGAGCAGTCTTGGAGCATGAAGTACCGCAAGCTGCGTTTCTTCTTTGGCAAGGGCATTGTCGAGGAGCTGCTCGCCCAGCTGCGCATCGAGAAGGTCCGCTTCCGTCCCGTCGAGGGCGAGGGCTACGCTTTCTTGCAGCCGGGTCGTGCGGCCGAGGTTCTGTCCGGCGGCACCGTGCTGGGCTGGGTCGGCGAGATTCACCCCGAGGCGCGCGAAGCCATGGGCATCGACGAGGTCGTCGTTGCCTTTGAGCTCGATCTGGACAAGCTGATCAAGGGCGCTCGCAACCAGGAGAACTACCGCGAGTTCTCGCAGTACCCTGCCGTTGAGCACGACCTTGCTATCGTGGTCGACAACGCTGTGACCTGCGAGGATCTTGAGCGCCGCATTACCAGCGCCGGCGGCAAGCTGCTCGAGGGCGTGCGCCTGTTCGACGTCTACCGCGATCCCATCCGCATCGGAGCGGGCAAGAAGTCCATGGCCTTTGCGCTTACGTATCGCTCCGATGACCACACGCTCACCAGCGAAGAGGTCGAGAAGGCGCACCAGAAGATTGTCACCAAGGTGTGCAAGGGCGTAAACGGCGAGGTCCGCGGCTAGGATTTGCGCCGGGTATAGGCCAGCGGTGGCTGCCGCCGAGTCCTACGTGACTGCTATGCTCGATATAAGGCGCTGCTGAGCCTGCATATATGACACGCGCATTACATAACGGCGTGCTGCTTTGTCGGCAG
>CATVQO010000269.1 GCA_958346165.1 uncultured Collinsella sp.
TGAGCCTGCATATATGACACGCGCATTACATAACGGCGTGCTGCTTTGTCGGCAGTGCGCCGTTTTGCTATGATAGCCCGCGGCGTGTTACGAATCTGACATTACGTAACACTGACAAGGTAATTCAGGCGGCGTTGCAATTCTGTGCGCCAACAACCGGGAGGCGTATATGCACATTCCAGATAATTATCTGTCCCCGCAGACCGATGCCGTCATGGCAGTGGCGATGGTGCCCGTATGGGTTCACTGCATCAAAAAGGTGCGCGCCACGCTCGATCGCGAGCATATGGCGTTCCTGGGCATCTGCGCCGCATTCTCCTTCTTGCTCATGATGTTCAACGTGCCGCTGCCAGGCGGTACCACTGGTCACGCCGTTGGCGGCGCGCTCATCGCGCTGTTGTTGGGCCCGGAGGCCGCTGCCATTGCCGTCTCGGTCGCGCTGGCGCTGCAGGCGCTGCTATTTGGCGACGGCGGCGTTCTGTCGTTTGGCGCCAACTGCTTTAACATGGCCTTTGTGCTGCCGTTTGCCGCCGCTATCGTGTTTCGTGCGCTCAACAGCCGTCTGCACGACAAGAGCTGGGGCACCTCGGTTTCTGCCATCGTGAGCGGTTGGGTCGGCCTGTGCCTGGCGGCCCTGTGCGCGGCAATCGAGTTTGGTATTCAGCCGATGCTCTTCACGAATGCTTCGGGCGCTCCGCTGTACTGCCCCTTCCCGCTGTCCGTGGCTATCCCGGCCATGTTGATCCCGCATATGCTGGTCGCCGGCGTGGTTGAGGGCGTGGCGACGGCCGCCATCTATGGTTTCATTAAGAAGACGGCGCCGAGCATTATCGTCGGGCCCGAGGCCGTCGATGGCCAGCTTGCTGCCGAGGGCGCTGCCGCCAAGAAGACCTCGCTGATCCCCACGCTCATCTTGGTTGCCGTGCTTGTCGTGGCCACGCCGCTGGGCCTGCTGGCCACGGGTGACGCCTGGGGTGAGTGGGACGCCGAGGGCGCCGCAACTGCCGTCCAGGAGGCTGGCGATGACAGCCTGCAGGCTTCGGTCGGCCTCGATGCTCCGACCTTTGCCGACGCGCTGCCCACGGGTGATTACCTGCAGGCCTATTCCGAGGAGCAGGGTCTTGGCTTTGGCGGCCAGGCTGCCATGTATATCCTTTCGGGCGTGATTGGCGTGGCGGTGCTCACCATCGCATTCCGTCTGATCTCGCTGACGGTTAAGGAAAGCGGTGCTCATGGCAATAGCCGAGCTGCCTAGCTGGCTTGCGGTCGAGCAGCGATACGAGCCCGCGGGGGCTCGGCATCGTGTGATGCAAAAGAATGTCCTGCACCTGGCGAGCCTGCTTGAGCGGGTTCGCCTGGGTGGAGGCGCGCACGAGGGCGGGTCGATGGTCGATCGCGCCCTTTCTTGCGTTTCGGCTCCGGTGCGCCTGGTGGGGATGTTCGTCTGCGTCCTGTGCGTGTGTCTGACGCAGAGTCCGCTGTACCTCATGTTGATGGCGGCTATTGCGCTGGTGCTCGTTGCCGTGCGCCCCGTACGCGGGCTGCGCGCGACTTTTGTACCGGCGCTTGGCGCCACGGGGCTTGCGGTGGTTCTGGCACTGCCTGCCCTGCTGCTGAGCGCGTCTGCCACGGGCGCCATGCTCATGATCGCGCTCAAGACGTTTATTAATGTGTCGCTGGTGCTGGGTGTTTCGTGGACGCTCACCTGGAGCCGCATGTCGGCGGCGCTCAAAATGCTGCACCTGCCCGACGAAGTTATCTTTACGTTTGATATGGCGCTCAAGCACATCGAGGTGCTGGGTCGCACGGCGCACGATCTGTGCGAATCGGTTATGCTGCGCAGCGTCGGTCGCGCGCCTGCGGGGTTTTCGCGCACCGACTCGGTGGCGGGTATCATGGGCATGACGTTTATCAAGGCGATGGAATGCAGCCGCGCGATGGACGAGGCCATGCTCTGCCGCGGCTTTGCCGGTACGTACCCGGTCCCCGCGCGGAGCGGCTTTGGCTGGCGCGATGCCGTTTACGCGGCCGCTGTGGCGTTGCTCGCCGTGTTGTGCGCGGTGCTGTAGCGCGGGCGGTCGAACCGTCGATGTGAGTAGGGAAGGGCGACGTTTTGGCAAACGATACGAATGACGCGATGGGTGCGAGCGGTGCTGCCGGCGCCGAGGTCACGCCGCTCATCGAGTTTCGCGACGTGGTGTTTTCCTATGCGGGCCATACGGTGGTCGATGGCGTTTCGCTACAGGTGGACCGTGGAGAACTCGTTGCCCTGCTCGGTCCCAACGGTTGCGGCAAGACGACGATCATGCGCCTTATCAACGGCCTTGAACTCGCGGATGCGGGTGCGTACCTGTTCGATGGGCATGCGGTCGATGCGGCGTATCTCAAGGATTCCGCGATGGCCCAGCGGTTCCATCAGCGCGTGGGCTTTGTGTTCCAGAATGCCGATGCGCAGCTCTTTTGCGCCACGGTGGGCGAGGAGGTCGCGTTTGGCCCGGCCCAGATGGGGCTGCCGGCAGACGAGCTCGAGCGCCGCGTGCGCGATGCTATGGGGCTGTTCCAGGTTGCCGACCTTGCCGACGCCTCTCCCTATCAGCTCTCGG
>CATVQO010000270.1 GCA_958346165.1 uncultured Collinsella sp.
TGCTGCGGAGCGCTGGCGCTCGAGGATGCAGGGGCCGCCGAGGACACGGGTTGCGGGTCCGCAGATGCCGCAGCCCGTGCAGATGGAGAATGCTCCTCATGTTGAGGAGCCGGCGTGCCACCCCCATCCAGGACATAGTCGACGGTACGGCGACCGAAGACCGCACTGACTGTCGGCAGGACTACCGACTGCGTGTCGGCGCGACCGAGCATCTTAATGGCAAAAGTCGAACCCGCGGGGAACGAGACCGTGAGCTTGGAGCCGTCGTCGGCCGTGGCACGGGCGTTGAGCAAAAGCCCTGCGTAGGAAGCCTGACGTGCCTTGACACGCTCGACAACCTCGGCCCATTTGCGCTGCAGCTCTCCGGCATCCTCGACCGCGGGCGTCTCGGCAGCACCGGCGGCGGCAACCTGGGCGGCATTGTTGGACTGGGGCTTAGGTGCCGGAGCGGTGGCAGGCGCGGGGGCCGCAACGGGCTGAGGCGTCGGAGCCGGCGCAGGCTGAGGTGCAGGCGCTGCAGGCTTGGAAGCTGACACGGACGCAGAACGGGGCGCAGGCTGAGCCGCCGGAGCGGCAGCACCACGGTCCCAAGGCATACCGCCCTGGCGCGCGGACGTAGCAGCGGGGGCAGCGGATGCCGCCGGAGCGGCAGCACGGGCGCCCGAAATGAGCGTCGGCTGCTGGGCAGCAGCGGGTACGGATGCTTCAGGCGCGGCAGCCTGAGCAGCGGCCACGCTCGCCGGAACGGCGGCATTGGCAACCATGGCCTCCAGGCGTGCCACGCGCTCGGCCAATGCCTCAATCGTTATATCAGCCTCGGGACGCGCCAGACGCGTGCAGGCAATCTCGAGCACCAGGCGCACGTCGCTCGCGCCCCTCATCTCCAGTGCGGCATCGTCAAGCACTGTCAGCACACGGGCCAGGCGGTCGGCAGGATGCTCGCCAAAGGCAGCGGCCTCGGCAGCAAGCGCCTCGGCCTGCTCGGAGCCGCCCTCAAACAACTCGGCACGGGCACCGGCAACGCAGGCAACATACACGTCGCGCACGTGCGCCACCAGGTCGCGCGTCAGTTCCAGCAGATCGTTACCTTCCTCGACCTGCGCGCGAATAAGCCCATACAGCTCGGCAACATCGCGATCGGCAATGGCGCGGGAAAACTCGCCCAGGATCTGGTCCGAAACCTCGCCCAAAAGCGAGCGGGCATCGTCCGCATGCACGGCGCCGTTGCCAAAAACGCTCAGCTGCTCCAGCGTGGAGAGCGCGTCGCGCATGCCGCCCTTGGCATGGCGCGCCACGATGGCGAGCGCCTCGTCGTCGTAATCGAAGCCCTCCTGCTCGCACACGTAGGACAGGCGATGCTCGATATCCTCGTTGCCGATGCGGTGGAAATCGAAGCGCTGGCAGCGCGAGAGGATGGTCTCCAGAATCTTTTGCGGGTCGGTGGTGCACAGCACAAAGATCACGTGCGCCGGCGGCTCCTCAAGCGTCTTGAGCAGCGCGTTGAACGCCGCCGTCGTGAGCATGTGGACCTCGTCGATGATATAGATCTTGTACTTGCCGCGCACCGGGGCAAAGTTGACGGAGTTGATGATTTCCTCGCGCACATTGTCCACGCCCGTGCGGGAGGCGGCATCGAGCTCGTAGACATCGGGGTGGTTGCCCTCGGCGATGAGCTCGCACTCCTCGCAAGTACCGTCGGGCATGCAGCCGCTTGCACCCTCGGCGCGCGCCGCCTCGGCATTGCGGCACAGCAGCGCCTTGGCCAGAATGCGCGCCATGGTGGTCTTGCCCGTGCCGCGCGGACCGCAGAACAGGTACGCATGGGACAGGCGCCCCTCGGTGATGGCGTGCTCGAGCGTCGAGACGATATGCTGCTGGCCCACCACAGAGTCGAAGGTGAGCGGGCGATACTTTCGGTACAACGATTCCATGGGTGCTCCCCCGGGTATACTGAGTCTTGTTGCCGCGACGGCCAAGCGGTCGCACGGCATACTGCATTCATAATAACCCGTACGGCGAGCCCGCCGCGATAGGAGTCCAAAGAGCATGGCAGACGCAGAGAGCAACCTCGTTCCCTCCGAAGCAGCCGACCAGGTCGAGGTCGCGCTCGAGAAGCAGGCCGCGGCCGATGACGGCATTCTGTACCTCAACGAGTATCAGTACGAAAACGATCTCGTCACCGACTTTGCGCGCCTGGTCGCCTCGCCCAGGCGCCGTGGCTCGCTGTATGTCGCCGCCGCGATTGCCGCGCTCATCGGCATCGGCATGCTGGTGGCCGGCGGCAACTGGATCAAGTTTGGCGTCGTGCTGATCGTATTCGGCGCTTTTTTGGCCTGGTGGAGCAAAAACCTGCACCACACCCTCGCCCGCGACTTTATCGACGCCGTCGAGGCCGACGAGTCCATGGGTGGCCGCTATCGCCGCGTCGCCGCCAACGAGGACGGCCTGATGGTTTGGGGCAAGAGCGGCAAGTCACAGTTCTTCCCGTTTGACAAGCTCGACCACGTGCTCGACGGCGAGCGCATCTTTGTGGCCATGTTCGCCGACCAGGGCGTGACGATCCCCAAGGACACCTT
>CATVQO010000271.1 GCA_958346165.1 uncultured Collinsella sp.
TCGACATACTTGAGCTTGCCGGCGACATCCTCGAGCGGCATGTGACACATCTTGCCGTCACGCAGGGCGATCATGTAGCCAAACTCGCCGCGTAGACAGCCCAGTGCCGCCTCGACGCCGCACTGGGTCGCAAAGATGCGGTCCTGGGCGTCGGGCTGGCCGCCGCGCTGCGTGTGGCCGGGGATGGCGACGCGGGTCTCGCGACCGGTCTTGGCCTCGATCTCCTTGGCGATGTCGTAGACGATCGACGGGCTCGTGCGCTCGGCGAGTTTCTTCTTGTACTCCTTCTTGGACAGCGCCGCGTCCTCCTTGGAGATAGCGCCCTCGGCGACGGCCACGATGGTAAAGCGGCTGCCGGTCTCCATGCGATGCTCGATGGTCTTGATGACGTTATCCATGTCGTAGGGGATCTCGGGAATCAAGATGACATCCGCGCCGCCCGCGACGCCGGCGTACAGCGGAATCCAGCCAACCTTGTGGCCCATGATCTCGATAACGAACACGCGGCCGTGGCTCGAAGCGGTGGTGTGGATGTCGTCGATGCACTTGGTGGCGACGTCGATGGCGCTCGTAAAGCCAAACGTCAGCTCGGTGCCCCAGGTGTCGTTATCGATGGTCTTGGGCAGGGCGATAACGTTGAGGCCCTCTTCGCGCAGGCGGTTGGCGGTCTTGGTGGAGCCGTTGCCGCCCAGCATAAACAGGCAGTCGAGCTGCAGCTTATGATAGGTGTGGACCATCGCCGGCACCTTCTCGACACCATCGGCCTCGGGGGTATCCAGACGCTTGAACGGCGTGCGGCTCGTGCCCAGGATGGTGCCGCCGCGGGTGAGGATACCGCTAAAATCGGCGGGCGTCATGACGCGGAACCTGCTGTAGATAAGGCCCTGGTAGCCGTCCTCAAAACCGTAGATCTCGATAGGTTCTTCGCTATTGGTCATAAGCGTTTTGACGATGCCGCGCATGGTGGCGTTGAGCGCCTGGCAGTCGCCGCCACTGGTAAGAAGACCGATCCTGAGCATGATGAATCCTTCCGGGCAAGTTATAACATGCGCATAAGTTTACCCCCGCACACTGTTGATACGGGGGTAAAACGTGTTAGCTCAAGCGTATGGAAATGTAAGCAACGTCAGGGAACGTAAGGTCGACGGGCCTGGCTCCTTACAGTGCGAAGGCATCGACGTTGCCCCAGTGGCGGCGCAGCGTGATGGCGGCAGCGGGCTCGGTATTGTCAAAGACGACCGACCACTGCGTGTTGCTGGTGATGTCTTCCGGATTGGGCTTTTGCGCCGCAGCGCGTAGGGCCTTCCAAGCGACTGCCTCGTCTTGGGCGCCGACATGGGCGTCAAGGACATCGGCGATTGCGACGGCGCGCTCTTTACCATGGCCCAGCTCGCCATTCTTTTGGTTGGGCAGCACTTCGTCGCCATAGCAGGCGTAGAAGTTCGTGACCTGGCGAACAGGGGTCGCTTTGAAAGCACGGTCCGGATCGCGCGGATCCCACTCTACTACGCGCGCGTCACCGGCGGCGTCGTTGATAAAGAAGTGGTAATCGCGTCCTGCCATGGCGTGCATGTCGTAGGCGGAAAGCAGGTCGACAGCTTCTTGCGTGGTGGCGGCACGGTCGAGCACCAGACGGATGGCGAGCGAGGTATTGATGACGGGGCGTTGCGCGTCCTGGTCACAGGGCTTGGAATCCAGAGTGAGTACGGCAATGGACACGCCGCATTCGTTAACACCGTCGAGCTGGGCAAACGGGCCCATGAGTGCGGCGGCACGTCCGGCGACGGAGTCAAGCGGAGTGTTATCGCCCAGGTTGTTAAGGGCGGCAAACCCGATGGAGGCATAGCCGCCACGTGGGTGATTGCGCACCAGCAGCGCCGAGGTGTCGTCCTTAAAGTCGTAATTGCGACCGGTGCGCACGCGGCCTTCGGCATCTACGGCGACAAAAGCGCTGCAGGCAAACTGGGGCGCCTGGACATGTACCGGCACACCGGGCAGCACCTGCGCCACCACGGCATCGATGTAGGCCTGGTCGTCGCGCACGCCAGCGGCGATGATGCGATCAAGATCGTAGTCGTAGGCGATGTCGATTGCGTACAGGTCATAGCCATCCGCGTAGCCGGTCAAGCGTTTGAGCGACGCGGCGGACTTGATTTGCTTGTGATAAACGATACCGGTGGCAGCGGCAAGGCCGACGGCGACTCCCGCGACACCGCAGGCGATGGCAATGTTACGTGGCTTCATGACGACTCCTCTCGTCCTGTTAGCGTAATTGTCGCAAAAGGTGCACGGGCATGATGGCTCAACTTGGTGAGTGGCGCGGAATTAAGCACGGAATGAAGAGTGCGGCACTGGCGTGGCGGGGTATGCTGGAGGGGACCATCAACCCAGCGAAAGGGGAGAGCATGACGGATCAGGAAACGCTCGAGCGCGCACATGTGACGGCCGACGATATCGAGGCCGCCAACGACCTTATCGACTTTATCGAGGCATGCCCCAGCATGTTCCATACGGCGGCGACCATTATGGCCGAGCTCGACGAGGCGGGCTTTACCTACCTGCCCGAGAACGCGGC
>CATVQO010000272.1 GCA_958346165.1 uncultured Collinsella sp.
TTGGGTTGGCCCTGGGCGGCACCTTTTTAATCGCTACCGGCGGCGACCCTACCAGCCTGAGCATATCGCCGCTTGGCCTGGTCGCAGGCCTTATGTGTGCGGTGAGCGCCGCCTGTATGGCGGTGATTCCCGCCAAGATTCTGTCTGAATACGGCAGCCCTATTGTTACGGGCTCGGCTATGCTTACGGCGGGTGTCGTTTCGAGCGTCTTTGTGCAACCGTGGGCTCATATGCCGGCCCTCGATACTGCTGCCGTCGAAGCGCTCGCGGTGTTCGTGGTCATCGGTTCGTTTTTTGCCTACATGCTCTATATGCAGGGCGTTAAGGACATCGGCTCGGTGCGTGCGAGCCTCATCGGAACCGTGGAGCCTGTCTCGGCGACCATCACCAGCGCCGTTATGCTGGGCACGGTATTTTTGCCGACCGATCTTATCGGCTTTGCCATGATCATCGTGATGATGTTCCTCACGGTGTAGCCCCTGCGGTTGCTTTAAAGGATAATAGGCTGGCGGCGCGTTGCTTTGGCGGCGCGCCTTTGTCTATAGAGAGGATCTCTTATGAAGTACTTTGGCACCGACGGCTTTCGCGGCGAGGCCAACGTTGGGCTGACGGTAGAGCACGCTTATAAGATCGGCCGCTTTGTGGGCTGGTATTACGGCGCCAACCGCGGGGCCAAGGCGCGCGTGATCGTGGGCAAGGACACGCGTCGCTCGAGCTATATGTTCGAGGCGGCGCTGGTGAGCGGCCTGGTCGCGAGCGGCGCGGACGCCTACATGCTGCACGTGATCCCGACGCCGGGCGTGGCGCATCAGACCGTGGAGGGCTGCTTCGATTGCGGCATCATGATCAGCGCGAGCCACAACCCGTTTTGCGATAACGGCATTAAGCTCGTCAACAGCGACGGCTTTAAGATGGACGAGGACGTGCTGGAGCTTATTGAGGACTACATCGATGGCAAGAGCGAGGTGCCGCTGGCAACGGGCAACCACATCGGCGCCACGGTGGACTACATGCAGGGTCGCAACCGCTACATTGCTTCGCTCATCGCCAGCGCGAACTTTTCGCTGCAGGGCGTCAAGATCGGCATCGATTGCGCCAACGGCTCGGCATCCTCGGTGGCCAAGCCGGTGTTCGACGCACTGGGCGCCGATGTGCGCGTGATCAATGCCGCGCCCGACGGCTTTAACATCAATGTCGACTGCGGCTCTACGCATATTGAGCGCCTGCAGCGCCACGTGGTGGAGCAGGGCCTGGATGTGGGCTTTGCCTACGATGGCGATGCCGACCGCTGCCTGGCCGTGGACGAGCGCGGCCGCGTGGTCGATGGCGACCAGATCCTGTACGTGTGCGGTGTGTACCTGAACAAGCACGGGCGTCTCTCGGGCGGTACCGTGGTGCCGACGATCGCCAGCAACTTTGGCCTGATCAAGTCGTTGGAGCTTGCCGGCCTGAGTGCCGTGACCAGCGGCGTGGGCGACCGTCACGTGTATGCCAAGATGCGCGAGGGCGGCTACAGCCTGGGCGGCGAGCAGACGGGCCATACGATCTTTGGCGATATCGAGCGCACGGGCGACGGCATTATGACCTCGCTGCGCGTGATGGAAGTGATTCGCGCCGAGCGCGAGACGCTCTCGCAGCTCACGGCTCCGTGCAAGCTGCTGCCGCAAGCGCAGGTTGCCGTGCGCGTGGCCGACAAGGATGCCGCGCTCGAGAACATAGGCGTGCAGAATGCGATCGCCGAGGCCGAGGCCGCGCTGGCGGGCGAGGGCCGCGTGCTCGTGCGCAAGAGCGGAACCGAGTCGGTGATTCGCGTGCTGGCTGAGGCTCCGGACCAAGCCGCCGCCGACGCCGCCATGAAGCGCATCGCCGCTGCACTCGAAGCTCTGTAGTTACGCGGTTTTACCAAACCGCGGGTAGTCATTGGGGACGTTCTTAAACGACTAGCCATCGGGGACACTCTTTGCCATCCGGCACTTGGGGGCTTTCCTAAAGTGCCGGCACATAAGGAACGTCCCCAAGTGCTGGGTTCCTATGTGTCGGGTTTCTGGCTGGCAAAGAGTGTCCCAAACGACTAGTTATTAAAGAACGTCCCCAATGACTAGGTGAAAAGGGGGCGCCGCGGGATGGATCCTGCGGCGCCCCTTTGCGTTGGCGTGTCGCCTAAGCTTTACAGCTCGTAGAGCGTGGTGAACTTGTCCTGCAGGTAGCTGCAGTAGTAACGAGCATCGAATGCCATGCCGCAGGCGCCCTTGATGAGCTCCGGCGCGTCTTTGGCGCGGCCCCACTGCCAAATGTGCTCGCCCAGCCAGGCGCGGACGGGCGCCAGATCACCGCTCGCGCAGGCATCGGTAAGGTCGACGCCGTCGCGGTACATGGCCGGCACAAACATGGCGTCGTAGGCGCTGCCCAGCGCATAGGTGGGGAAGTAGCCAAACGAGCCACCGCTCCAGTGCGTATCCTGCAGGCAGCCGTGCGTGTCGTCGGGAACGGGAATGCCCAGGTACTCGTCCATAAAGCGATTCCAAAGCGCGGGGATGTCCTTGGCCGTGGCCTCGCCGGCAAACAGCATGCGCT
>CATVQO010000273.1 GCA_958346165.1 uncultured Collinsella sp.
CATATCATCTATGCCAAATACGCTCACGAGCGCATCAATGCGTTCGAAAACGAAGTCGTCGACTTTTTTAACCAAACGTTCTACTCGTGTTCTTTGGCCTAGACGGCCTGGACACTGCCAACAAGAGTGGGCGGCATAGGGCTGCCCACCAGACAACTAAGGAGATTCTTGTGGCAACTCAGAAATTCACCGGCGTTATCCCTCCCGTCGTTGTTCCCGATACCGAAGACCACCAGCTCGATGTTGCCTCCTTTGAGCGCAGCATCAACCGCATGATCGATGCCGGCGTCGATGGCTTGTTCTTCCTGGGCTCCTCGGGCGAGGTCGTCTTCTCCACCGACGAGCGTCGCCGTCAGATCATCTCCGAGGCCGTCCGTATCGTCGACCACCGCGTTCCCGTTCTGGTCGGCATCATCGACACCGAGACCGAGCGCATGATCGAGCACGGTAAGGTCGCTCAGGAGCTGGGCGCCGATGCGCTTGTCGCCACCTGCCCGTTCTATGCCCTGCAGGGCATGACCGAGGTCGAGGAGCACTTCCGCATCCTGCATGAGGAACTCGACCTGCCCATCTTCGCCTATGACATCCCCGTGTGTGTCCACACCAAGCTCCCGTGGAAGCTCCTTGCCAAGCTCGGTGCCGAGGGCGTTCTGGCCGGCGTCAAGGATTCCTCGGGTGATGACATCTCGTTCCGCTACCTCGTTCAGGAGAACGAGAAGAACGGCCATCCGATGAGCATCCTCACCGGTCACGAGGTTGTTGTCGACGGCGCCTACCTCGGTGGCGCCGACGGTTCCGTCCCGGGTCTCGCCAACGTTGAGCCCGAGGGCTACGTGCGCCAGTGGAAGGCCGCTCAGGCCGGTGACTGGGCTACCGTCAAGGCCGAGCAGGATCGCCTCAATGAGATTTCGCACATCTGGGATGTCACCTCGGGCGTCCAGGGCTATGCCGGTGGCGTCGGCGCCTTCAAGACCGCTATGAACCTCATGGGTATCTTCGACAGCCCGACCATGCCGCGCCCGGTGAAGGCCATGACCGGCGAGAACGTCGAGGCGATCAAGAAGGTCCTCCAGGACAACGGTCTCCTGTAAAGCTTCCCCGGGCACCCGACCTCGCCGTTCAACCGTGCGGCCATGACCCATTAGATCAATGGTCACACGGTTTCTTGGCGATCTCGGGCACCTGGAAAACCTTTTCCGCGCTGTGACGGCTAGCCTGACGGCGCATTTCCTGTAGTTGTTTTTTATCTCCTAAGGAGAGCGACATGGAGAACAAGTACGTCTGCTCTGTCGATATCGGCGGAACTAAGATCGCGACTGCCATCATGGAGTACCCGGCTGACGGTAGTGTGCCCCATCCTGTTTTTGAGGCCGAGGTTCCCACCGAGGCCCAAGAGGGCGGCGAGGCCGTCTTCCAGCGTATCGAGGCGTCCATCAAGGCTGCTCTCGAGGCGAATCCCGATGTCGAGGTCCTTGGCGTCGGTATCGGTGCTGCCGGCGTCGTCGATCCCAAGACGGGCGCCATCGCGTATGCCAACGAGATCATGCCCGGCTGGTCCGGTGTTCAGTTGGGGCCGCGCCTGCGCGAGGACCTCGGTCTTCCCGTTGCCGTTGTAGGCGACGTGCAGGCTCATGCTCTGGGCGAGGCCCACTGGGGCGTCGGCAAGGGCAAGTTCTCCGTCTTGTGTCTTGGCATCGGTACGGGCATCGGCGGCGCATATGTCGAGAACGGCCGCGTGATGCAAGGCTTCCATGGTGCTGCTGGCCATATGGGCCACATCGAGTGCTCGGCTGCCGCCGGTATTCCCTGCGCCTGCGGGCGTTCCGGCCATCTGGAGTCGGTTGCTTCGGGCACTTCCATTGGTCGTATGTACGATGAGCGCTTTGGTCGCGTCGACCCCAGCCGTCCTTCGGTCGGTCGCGATGTGAACGACCTGTGCCGTGCGGGCGACGCAAAGGCGACCGAGGTCATCCATGACGCCGGCTTTGCGCTGGGTGCCAGCTTGGGCTCGCTCGCTAACATCCTGGACCCTGAGGTCATCGTGCTTTCGGGTGGCGTGATTCACCAAGGTCCCGATTGGCGTTCACAGACGTGGAAGGATTCGGTACACGAGGGCTATGCCAGCCAGGCGCTCGATCCGCTTCAGGACACGCCGATCCTCATCGGTTCTCTGGAGGGCGATGCTCCGCTCATCGGTGCCGCCGAACACCTTCTTGCGTCGTTGAAATAAACATAGCTACCAAGTGCGCCTTCTGAGGTGCCGCAGATTGACGTGAAAGAGGAGCGAAGCGTACTTCGGTACGCGAGCGACGGTTTGAACGTCAAGGTGCGGTGTCTCAGAAGGCTGTTTTTGAGAAAGGTTGAGTCGAACATGACCGTTGATCCTTTGATCCAGTCCCTGAAGGGCAAGCTCGTCGTGAGCGTTCAGGCGTATATGGGCGAGCCGCTTCGTACGCCCGAGACCATGGCTCAAATGTCTCGCGCTTGCGAGCTCGGCGGCGCCGCCGCCATTCGCTGCCAGGGCCTTGCCGACATTGCCGCCATTAAGGGTCGCTGTGAGGTTCC
>CATVQO010000274.1 GCA_958346165.1 uncultured Collinsella sp.
CCCGAGGTTCACACGGCTATCTTTGCCTCGGCGACCATGACGGTGTCCAAAAGCTTTGAGCACTTTAACCATGCGGTCGGCCTTGATCGCATCGGTGCTTCAACGTCGTCATCGCTGCACTTGGATTCGAGCTACGACTTCGATTCGAACATGGCTGTAGTCGTTGCGGGCGATATCCCCGATCCGCGCGATCGTGAGAGCTATCTTACGGCGCTCGACCGCGTACTGGTCGACGCCCATCTTGCTATGGGCGGATCGGTGCTCACGTTGTTCACCAATCGGCGCGACATGGAGGACCTATACGCCCGCGTTGAGCCCAAGATGGCCCGTGCGGGTCTGGAGCTCAACTGCCAGCAGCGCAACTCATCTCCTCGTCGCCTGCGCGACCGGTTTATCAACGAACCGACCTCGTCGCTTTTTGCGCTCAAGGCCTTCTGGGAGGGGTTTGATGCCAGCGGTGAGACGCTGCGCTGCGTCATCATTCCCAAGTTGCCGTTCTCGAGCCCCACGGACCCGCTCTCGTGCGAGCGCAACCTGCGCGAAGACCGCGCATGGGCGCGCTATTCGCTGCCCGAGGCGGTGCTCGAGGTTAAGCAGGCCGCGGGGCGTTTGATTCGCTCGTCGACCGATAGCGGTGTGCTGATCTTGGCGGATCCTCGCCTGGTGACGAAGGGCTATGGCAAGAAGTTCTTAACGTCGCTGCCCACGAGCTCCTACCAGCGCATCGAATCGGCGCAGATCGGGCACTATCTACAGCTGTGGCGTGCACGCCACGAGCGGCGGCGCTAAAGCGGACAGAAGAGGGTTTTTGCCATATCGCACAGACGCTTTGACAGGGCGGGGTCATCCAAGATGCGGATGGCTCCGCCCGCTGCGATTATCTGGCTCAGCAGCCAACGCTCGGAGCCGTAATGTACGGTTACCGTTGCCATGTCTGTCCCGCTGCGCTCGATGAGGGTGATGCCGGCCCAGTCCAGATGCTCCGCCATATCGAATGGCATCAAGAGCTTTGCGCTACGCTGCGTCCGGGCAAGGGAATCGTGGAGGGATGCAACGTCCGGTGCGTGAGGCACGACGGAGTCTTCCGTCAAGGCGAGTCCCTCGATTTTATCCATGCGATAGGTGCGCTGCTCATCGACCGCGATGTCCCAGGCAATCAGATATGTTTGGTCGCCGTTTGCTGTAATGCGCAAGGGGTCGACCAGACGCTCGCGTGGCCGCGCATCGTCCATCGAGCGATACGAGATACGACAGCGAACGCCGTCCTGAATGGCGCAGCTCAGCTGCTGCCAGTGCGACCCGTGGTTGACGGTGTCAAAGACGTGCTGGTTATAGCCGAGCTCTTCGGGTAGAAGAGCATGTCGAATTCGAGCCGCCGCCTGGGGCTCGATCCCCAACGATTCAAGTTCGTGGTTGAGCACAGCGCCCTCGGCGGCACTCAGGCGCAGCGGTAGTACACGCCCGGCGTCACCGGTGAGGACCACGCGCTCGCCGTGGCATTCGCAGATGATACGCGCACCCGATTCTCGGTCCGCGAGCGTCGAGACGATCTCGAGAATCTCGTCGAGCGACGCCCCCGTGATGTCAAAGCGACTGCAAATCTCGGTTCGTGTCATGCCGCTCTCGCCGGCGGCGTAGAGGGCCTCCATGATGTCGATGGCGCGCGAGAGCCTCTGCTCGCTGGTGAGTTTACGCACGGGCATGCTCGTGCACCGTCCTTTCAATGAGGTGGTTCCACGCCTGCTTGAGCGATTTGGGGGCCATGGGCCTCATGCCGTCCATGGCGTGGGCCATGCAAAATGAGGCGGCGGCTTCAAGATCGCGCACGTCAACGGTCCAAGTCCATCCCGAATCGGTGTGTGCGAGCTCACCTCGCCCGCGCGTGAGGCCGTTGATCATATCGATCTGCGTCTGCGGGGCGAACGAGAACGTAGCCGCAACGGGCGGGCGGTCGGCAAAATCGAATTCAAAGAACAGGTAGTCGTTGAGATTGAAGTCTGCAGGGATGGCGTAGGCCTTCGAAGGACGCCAAGCGCGAACGATACGGTCGCAGCGGAATGTCCTGATGTCGTCGGTGGCATTGTCGAGGCCGCAGAAGTACGCAACGCCCTCGCGCTCGAACATGCCGTAGACGCAGACGGTACGCTCTTTCTGCTCACCGCGTCCGTTCTGATATAAAAATCGCAGCGCGCATCGCTCGGCAAAGGCGCTCCATACCGCATCGACGGTGGGAGAGCGGCGGATCGGTGCTTCGTCCGCCGTCGTCCTGCCGGTGAGGTAGGCAATCTTGGAACGAATATCGGCAAGCGGCGCGGCAAAAGTGGATGAGCCGGCCGCTATTGTCTGGTCGATAGCGTTGAGCAGGATATCGGCGTCGTCTGCGGTGATGAGGCCGCCTGCCGCAAACGTGTGCTCGCGGTCGATTGTCCATGAGCTTTCCTCGGTCTCCTGCGCGCCGGCGGGGCGAACTTCCTTGATTAAGATGCCGCGTTCGAGCAGTTTGTCACGATCGCGCCGAAACTTGCGCTTATCCGAGTCGATATTGC
>CATVQO010000275.1 GCA_958346165.1 uncultured Collinsella sp.
CGGTCCTGAGCCGGGCGGATGCAGGGAAACGGAAGTGCTTTCATGGGCGGTCCTAACGCGCGAGTCGGTTTGTTCGCGGCTTATTATGCCCCAACTTGGCCGCTTGCGTCCCAGAGCGTGTTATCGGCAAGCGCGATGAGCACGTTTTGGCAGCGAACGATATCGGCATGGGGCACATACTCGTCGGGCTTGTGTGCGAGCGCCAACGAGCCGGGGCCGTAGCTCATACAATTGCGGTTGCCTGTCTTGCCGGCAATGACGGCGGTATCGGTGTAGCCGGTAAAGAAGCCGACGGTCGTGTCCGCGTCCGTTACGTCATCGGCGGCACGCTTGAGCGCTGCTAGAAGGGGAGAGTTCGGGTCGCGCTCGATGGCGGGGCGGTCGCCCGTCACGGTGTAGCTGCCATGGCAACCGGGAACGGCGGCTTCGGCGACGGCGATGGCATGCTCGACCATATTGATTGCGGCGGCCGTATCGGTCGGCGGGGTCAGGCGCATGTCGACCCAGACTTTGGCGCGGTCGGGTACGACGTAGGGGCGATATCCGCCCTCGATTTGGCCAAACGTGATGGTCGAAGGCCCCAGCTCATCGTGCGCGGGCAGCGCCGCAAACGCGCGACGAAGCGAACACACGACCTCGGCCATGGCGGCGACGGCATCCGCGCCCTTCCAAGGCTGGCTCGCATGCGCCGTCACGCCAGCCATTTCAATCTCGAACCACGTACGCCCCTTGTGCGCCACCTGGATCTGTCCGTCGGTGGGCTCGGTGTCCAGCACCCATTTGCGCGAGCTGACCCAGCCAGCATCGATCGCGGCCTCTGAGCCGCGCATGAAGTCTTCCTCGTCGACCGAGCAGATGAGCGAAAAGCCGCGGCGTGGCAGCGCGCCATCCGCCGCCACGCGCTCGAGCGTATGGACCAGTGCGGCAATGGCGCAGGCCAGGCCACCCTTCATATCGCAGGCACCGCGGCCATAGAGTTTATCGTCGCGCACAACCGCCCCGAGCGGCGTAATGTCCGCGTCCCAGCCGTCGCCCAAGGTGACTGTATCCATGTGGCAGATGTAGACGAGCCGTGGCTCGTCGCTCAAACCGGGCACGGTGACCATGAGATTGCGGCGTCCGGTCAGCACCTCGAGTTCCTCAACCTGCACGGCATGGAGCACCGGATGACTCAACCGCTCCAATTGAGCCTCAACCAACACTTTGATATAGCGTTCAATCTCGCCCTCATACGCACCTGGGTCGGAACTGTCGATCCGCACGAGCCCTTGCGTAAGCCGCCAAGCAAAATCTGTATCAACCATAGGCACCTCACAGATAGTTAGGTCAACATACAAATTGTATGTCAAGAAGCGGCTCGGTGCATTTAATGGAGCGCTCACAAAAACGGGGGCGCCTCTCGTGCGAAAGGCGCCCCCGCGGGCATTCAATGTCAGTAACGGGCAGGCCACATGGGGAACTGCCCGTCAGATCAGCCGGCGCTATTTGATCACGCGCACGCGATACATCGACGGAATCTGCTTGAGCGCCTCGATGGTGCTGCTGTCCAGGTGCTCGTCGGTGTCGAACATGGTGTAGGCGTTCTCGCCGGCAGACTCGTTGGTCATACGCTGCACGTTGGCATTGTCCTTGGCCAGGATTGCCGTGATCTGACCGATCATGTTGGGCACGTTGGCGTGCAGGCAGGCGATGCGGCTTGCGGCGCGCGCCTTGCCCATGCTGCAGGCGGGGTAGTTGACGCTGTGCGCGATGTTGCCGTTCTCCAGGTAATCCTTAAGCTCGCTGATGGCCATGTCGGCGCAGTTGGCCTCGGCCTCGCCAGTGCCGGCGCCCGAGTGCGTGGTGATAAACGTGTTGGGCATCTTGACGGTCTTGGGCGTGGCAAAATCGCAGCTAAACCAGCTCAGCTTGCCCTCGCGCAGGGCGGCGTCAACGGCGTCCTCGTCAATGATGGTCTCGCGTGCGTAGTTGATGAGCACGGCGTCCGGGGCCAGCAGGTTGATCTGCTCGGTGCTGATCATGCCGATGGTGTCGGCCTTGCTGGGCACGTGCACCGTGAGGTAATCACAGCCGCGGCAGAGATCTTCGAGCGTGCCCACGCGCTGCACCTCGCGGCTCAGCACCCACGCGTGCTCAACGGAAATGAACGGATCGTAGCCGTAGACGTCCATGCCCAGATCGACGCAGGCGTTGGCGACCTTGGAGCCTACGTTGCCCAGACCGATGACGCCGATGCGCTTGCCCTTGAGCTCGCGGCCCACAAAGGCCTTCTTGGCCTTCTCGGCGTCGACCTGGATCTCGGGGTCGTCGGCGTTGTCGCGCACCCAGTTCATCGATTGCACCACGCCGCGGCTCGAGAGCACCAGCATGCCTAGGACGAGCTCCTTAACGGCGTTGCTGTTGGCACCGGGGGAGTTAAAGACGACGACGCCCTTCTTGGCGTACTCCTCGACGGGGATGTTGTTGACGCCGGCGCCGCAGCGGGCGATGGCGCGGATGCCCTCGGGCAGCTCGTAGCCGTGCAGGTC
>CATVQO010000276.1 GCA_958346165.1 uncultured Collinsella sp.
GGCATGACCAGAAGGTCTATGCCGTCCTCTTTTCATGCCAATTTGTTCGCTCTGGCGCCCGCTCGCTGGCATTGCCAAAACATCGACGTTGCCGTGGTCCTAAGTAGTCATTGGGGACGTTCTTGTTTGACTAGTCGTTTAAGAACGTCCCCGATGACTATTTGAATTGCTAATTTGTGCGGGTTGTGGTTTTGTGACCTGCTGAAATTTAGGATACTGTACATCTGTACGTTAACTCATCTTCGTAGTATATTGCTACCCGCAAAACTCAACACCATTGTGCTTTGAGACGTTAAAGCGCCTACTACAATGGTTGTCGATAGTACGATTCGATTTAACGACAGGATGGATGGTCCAAGCGTGAGTCTCGGCAGCAAACTATCCAATGCAAAGGTGTCCTTTGCGATATTTAAGCGCGACATTAAGCGACTGCTTGTGAACCCCGTCGCCCTGGTGGTTACCCTAGGCGTGTGCGTTATTCCCTCGCTGTATGCCTGGTATAACATCGTGGCAAACTGGGATCCGTATGGAAACACCCAAGGCATCAAGATTGCTATCGCCAACAACGATCGAGGCACCCAAAACGACTTGGTGGGTGAGCTCAACGCTGGCGACAAAGTGGTCGACCAGCTCAAGGAGAATCATCAGTTGGGCTGGACGTTCGTCGACTCGACGGCCGATGCCAAGGAGGGCGTCGAGAGCGGCGAGTACTATGCCGCTATCGTGATTCCCAAGAACTTCTCGGATAACCTGGTTTCGATGCTCGACGGCAACTACCATCAGCCCAAGCTCACGTACTACGTCAATGAGAAGAAGAGCGCCATTGCGCCCAAGGTTACCGATACCGGTGCAAACACCATCGAGGAGCAGATCAACTCGGAATTTGTCTCTACGGTAGGCAAGACTGTTGCCGGTATCGCCAAGGATGCCGGTGTCGATTTAAAGGACAAGGCAACCCAGACTCAGGACTCGCTGGCAAGTTCGGTGTCCGAGGCGTCCGACACCTTGGGCGAGGTGCGCGATTCGATTGGCGATATGAATGCCGCCATCGATAAGACGAGCGGCGCTATCGCCTCGGCTGATGCGGCACTTGCCGGCTTGCAAGGCCAGGCACCGTCGCTGACGCAGGCGATCTCCCAGGGCAACGACCTGCTGAGCGAAGCTCGCACCACGGCGGGCAACTCCATCACCTCGCTCTCCAAGGCGCTCTCGGAAGGCAGCCTTGCGCTCACCAAGACGTCGGCCTCTGCGAACGCTGCCATCGGCAAGCTGACGGGCGCGGTCACATCTACGACCACCCGTATCGACAACTCGCTCGAGTCTCTTCAAGCGACGATCGACCACAATAAGGCCGTTATCGGGCACTTGGAGATTCTCGCCAATGACACGTCGACAGGTTCCGAGGAAATTGACGCGCGCATTGTATCGACCATCGATTTGCTTCGAGAGCAGAATGAAAAGCTTCAGAGCATCAAGGACGGTCTGTCCGCGCAGTCGAGCGCCATGGCGAATGACGCAGCGGCTGTTTCGGGTGCCAGTGACGCTATCAATAACGCAATTCATACCGGTGCGACCAACCTTGGCCAAGCCCAGACGGACTTGGGCCAAAACGCGCTGCCGAAGGCCTCGAGCGCGCTCGACTCTTTTGCTGCCGTTTCGGGCGACCTGACCGGTATCGTCTCGGGTATGACACCTACACTTGCAAATGCGCGCGGCACGTTGGCGCAGCTTAGCGCTACGCTCGGCCAGGCCAAGACCACGCTGTCCCAGACCGATTCCTCGCTTGCCAAGGTCCAGGACAAGCTTGCAACCGCCGCCAATGACATCGCGGCGCTGCAGACCTCCGAGTCCATGGGCGAGCTGGCCGATCTGATGGGCGTCGATGTCAATGACGTGGCAGATTTCATGGCATCTCCGGTTGAGCTCGCGTCCAAGTCGATCTATCCGGTTAAGAGCTTCGGCTCGGGCATTGCCCCGTTCTATACCAACCTGGCGCTTTGGGTGGGCGGCTACGTGCTTATCGCCATCTACAAGCTCGAGGTCGATCGCGAAGGCATCGGCAGCTTTACCGCGCGTCAGGGCTACTTTGGCCGCTGGTTGCTCCTGGTGATCCTGGGCGCGTTGCAGGCCATCATCGTTACGGTAGGCGATCTGATGATTGGCGTGCAGTGCGTCAGCCCGCTGCTGTTCGTGCTGGGCGGCATCGCCATTTCGTTCACCTACGTCAATATCATCTATGCGCTGTCCACCACGTTTAAGCATATCGGCAAGGCTATCGGCGTCATTCTCGTCATCGTGCAGATCCCGGGTTCGTCGGGCATGTACCCCATCGAGATGATGCCCGGCTTCTTCCAGTGGCTGCACCCGCTGCTGCCCTTTACCTACGGCATCAATCTGCTGCGCGAGACGGTCGGCGGCATGTATTCGTTCAACTACCTGTTCAACCTGTGCATTCTGGGCGTGTTCTTGATCGTGGCGCTCTTTATCGGCCTGCAGCTGCGTCCGCTGCTGCTCAACCT
>CATVQO010000277.1 GCA_958346165.1 uncultured Collinsella sp.
CTTGGTTTTGTGTGGGGGGGGCTCGCCTCACTTTTCCCCCAACCCCCCCGGCCAGGTCCTGCGGTGACTTGCTTGCCGCCTAGATAGCGTCTTGGCGCCTAGATACTTTGACTGAATTTAATTGAACGAAGGACGCTCCTTGTTGATAAGGGGCGTCCTTCTGTTTTTGGTTACTTTGGAACTGTGGTTGCTTTCCTATTTGGCGTCGGCCCAGGTTATGCCGGTGCTGGCTTCGGCGATCAACGGTACGCGGAGGTCTACTACGTGCTCCATGGCGTCGCGGACCATGGCGGTCAGGCGCTCGACTTCGTCGACGGGGCACTCAAAGTCCAGTTCGTCGTGTACCTGCAGAATCATGTGGGCAGCAAAGCCCTCTTCTTCCAGGCGGCGGCTTACGCGGGCCATGGCGATCTTGATGATGTCGGCCGCGGTGCCCTGCATGGGGTGGTTCATAGCCGTGCGCTCGCCAAAGCCGCGGAGCTGTGGGTTTTTGGCCTTGAGCTCCGGAATATGACGCCGGCGACCGTACATGGTCTCGGCGTAGCCAGTCTGCTTGGCGCGCGCCACCACATTGTCGAGGAACGTTCGCACGCCCGGGTAGGCCTCGTAGTAGCGGTCGATCATATCGCGCGCCTCGGCCATCGAGATATGCAGCGACTGCGACAGACCGTAGGCCTGCTGGCCGTACACGATGCCAAAGTTCACGGCCTTGGCGCGACTGCGCAAGTCGGGCGTTACCTCGGACACGGGAACGCCAAACACGCGCGCGGCCGTCTCGGCGTGGAAGTCTTCGCCCTCGTTAAAGGCACGTACCAGATGCTCGTCACCCGAAAGATGCGCCAGCAGACGCAGCTCGATCTGCGAGTAGTCCACCGCCAAAAAGACACTGCCCTCGCCTGCCGAAAACGCCGTCTTGACGGTGCGGCCCAGCTCAGAGCGCGTCGGGATGTTCTGCAAGTTCGGGTCGCTCGAGGACAGACGCCCCGTCGCGGTGATGGTCTGGTTGTACGTGGTGTGCACACGACCGTCACCACGGCGCAGCGGACCTAGCGTGTCCAGATAGGTTGACTTAATCTTGGACTTCTCACGCCAGTCCAAAATCAGGCGCACGATCTCGTGGTCGCGGGCAAGATCGCTCAGTACCTTGGCATTGGTCGAATAGTAACCGCGCTTGGTCTTCTTGAGGCCCTTGGTCGGAAGGCCCATCACATCGAAGAGCACGTGCGACAGTTGCATGGGACTGCCAATGTTAAAGGTCTCGTCACCCGCCAGGTCGCGAATGCTTCGCTCGACCTCGGTGATCTGGGTCGCCAGGCCCTCGGACAGACTGCGCAGCCGATCGGGATCCACGAGCATGCCCGCGCGCTCCATCTTGGCAAGCACCGGCACGAGTGGCATCTCGATGCCATCGAACACGTTGGCGGCGTTCTCGCGTGCCATGCGGTCGCGCAGCGGTGCGACCAGCGCCAGCGTCAAGTCCGCCGTGCGAGCGGCGGGTGCAGGAGCGTCCTCGCCGGCACCCTCTGCACCGCGCGCCGCAGGCAGCGACATCTGCAGATAGGTATCGGCCAGATACGCCTCATCGAACTCGGAGCGGTCGGAATCCAGCAGGTAGGCGGCAACCACGGTATCGAAGATGCGCGTGGAATCGGCAGACAGCGGGTCCATGAGCTCGGGCTCAGAGGAATCGATGGGCGAAAGCTCATGCAACAGCGCCTTCATATCTGGGCTCGCCACACGGCCCTCCATAAACAGACGCGCGAGCACGCCGGCAATCACGCCGTGGACGAAGTTGAAGCCCTCAACCTCAGCCGCCGCACCGCTGTCGCCCTCCTCGAGCGCGAACAGGCCCTTGGACGTCGCCAACCACAGCGTGCGCGTCAGTCCAAAGAGCGCGCCCTCTTCCTTGTCGTCGTCCACCACGGCGGCGACCCACTCACCGGCACCAATCGCACGGGAGACCTCAGCCGCAACGGCACCAAGCGCGTCAGCATCGCCGGCGGCCGCGCGAACCATCGCAGGCATCTCAAACACACTGGAGGCAGCAGCAGCCCCGCCCTCGCCGCCGATCAGCGCCAAGAAACGGTTCTGCATGGCGGTGATACCAAGCGTACCCAGCGCCGCAGAAACCTCATCGGCAGAAAACGCCGGGAAGGACGTCGTCTCAAAATCGAGCTCAACGGGTGCATCGGTGCGGATGGTCGCGACCTTGCGGCTCAGCAGGGCATCGTCGATGTGTGCTCGCAGGTTTTCGCCCATCTTGCCCTTGACCTCGTCGGCGTGTGCGATGACCTCGTCCAGGCTTCCGTACTGCGCAATGAGCGCGCTCGCCTTTTTGGGGCCGATGCCCGGCACGCCGGGGATGTTATCGGACGTGTCGCCCTTCAGGCCATAAAAGTCGGGCACGAGCGCCGGCGTGATGCCGTGATACAGATCGTCCACGCTCTCGGGCGTCATAATCGCCACGTCGGACAGGCCCTTGCGGGTCGAGACCACGTTGACGTGCTCGGTCA
>CATVQO010000278.1 GCA_958346165.1 uncultured Collinsella sp.
CCGGCAGCAATGTGCTCGGCAGACGTACCGGCGACCAGATCGATCTTCTCGTCCTCGTCACCGTCGGGGCCTTCGCCGCGCTCGATGATCTGGATGCCGTCGATCTCGTCCTTCTCGTCCTTCTTTTGAATCAGACCCATATCAGTTACTCCTTGTTAGGAAACATAGTCCGCAATAGAATACGCCCGACAGAGCGCCGGGCGTATTGATTCTCAGGTTATACGCAAACACTTAAGTACTACTTAGGCGTTTGCAGCGTGCATACCTTAGGCCAGGTGCGCGATAACGGCATCGGCAAAGGCCTGCGTGCCCACAGCACCCTCAACGGAGCCGGTCTGGGCACGACGAACGTCGCCGGTAACCTGCTCACCCTCGTCGAGCGTGGCAGAAACGGCGGCACGAATGCGATTGGCCGCGTCGTTCTCGCCCAGGTGATCGAGCATCATAGCCGCAGACAGAATCTCGGCCGTGGGGTTGGCGATATCCTGGCCAGCGATATCGGGCGCGGAGCCGTGCGTCGCCTCGAAGATGGCGCAGTCGGCACCGATGTTGGAACCCGGAGCCATACCAAGGCCACCCACCAGGCCGGCGCACAGGTCACTGACGATGTCGCCGTACAGGTTGGGCAGCACCAGGACATCAAAGTCGTTGGGGTTCTGGACCAGGCCCATGCAGGTGGCATCGACAATCTTGTCGTTGAACTCGATATCGGGATAGTTGGCGGCCACCTCGCGCGCAACGCGCAGGAACAGACCATCGGTCGCCTTCATGATGTTGGCCTTATGCACGGCCGTCACCTTTTTGCGGCCGCAGCGGCGGGCGTACTCAAAGGCGTACTCCACAATGCGGCGGCTCTTGGCGATGGAAATCGGCTTAATTGAGATGGCGGAATCCGCGGCGAAGGTCTTCTGGCCCGAGCGCTCGACGAGCTGCGAGAGCTCCTCGACCTCGGCAGCGCCCTCATCGAACTCGATGCCGGCGTAGAGGTCCTCGGTGTTCTCGCGCACGATGACCAGGTCGACGTCGCGGAAGCGCGAGCCGTCGCCCGGCTGCGACAGGCAGGGGCGCACGCAGGCGTACAGGTCGAAGTGCTTGCGCAGGGCCACGTTGACGCTGCGGAAACCCGTACCGACCGGCGTGGTGATGGGGCCCTTGATGGCAACCTTGGTCTCGGCGACCGCATCGAGCACGTGCTGGGGCAGCGGCGTACCAAACTCGTCCATGACGCCGGCGCCGGCCTCCTGGACGTTCCAGTTGATCTGGACACCGGTGGCCTCGACCACGCGGCGCATGGCCTGCGTAATCTCGGGACCGATACCGTCACCGGGAATCAGGACTACATCGTGCGCCATAATCTGTTACTCCTCGTCTTCGGCGTCGTCAGATTTTTTAACGCTAGCACGCTTCTTCTTTTTGGAGAGATCCAGGCCAAAACGTTTAACAAGCATTTCGCAAATCTCACTCGAACGGGCCTTGAGATAGCTGCCCTTGCCGTTCTCGGCGTCGAACTTAAGGCGCAGCGCAAGCTTCTCGGCGACCTCGGCGTCGATCTCGCCCTGGCCAAACTCGTACAGGCAACCGAGCATGTCGCGATACTCGAGGTCGCCGTGGTAGCACTGGATGGCCTCGTCCAGGATGGGCCAAGCCTCGCGCGAACGCTCGACGCTCGTGGCGCCCCACACGCACAGCAGGCGGAAGGCGGCATAGCGCAGCGTGGACGAAATCTCGTCGAACAGCGCGGTCTCGGCGCCCTCAAAGGCATCACCCAGCTGCTCGGGGCAGGTGGTGGCGAGCGCCGCCAGGGCATCGAGAGCCTCCCAGCGGGTCTGAGCCTCGGGGCGGTCGAGCGCCTCGATCAGCGCGGGCACGCAGGGAACGACGCGCTGCGGATCGCGCTCGGCAAGCAGGTGCAGCACGCGGGCGGCAAACTGACGGATGCGGCGCGTGGGGCAGCCGAGCTCCTTGACCAGACGGTCGACGGCGTTCTCGTTCTCCTCTGCCAGCTGAAGCTGTGCCAGCTCCTCGTCGGTGAGCTGTTCTTCCTTGTTTTCTGCCATAGTTACCTCTTCTTACTATTTCTTAGCGTGCTTGCCAGCACCCTTGCTGTCATCGGTGACCGAGATGAGCTGTCGGTCGGCTGCACCATTGTGACGCGCGCGGCGGCGCTCCTCGGCGTCGCCCGCATCGGCGGCGGCACGGTGTGCCTTGTTGACGTTAAAGACCTCGTCGTGCTTGCGCCACGGGCCGACGGACTCGCCAAAGCTCATCTTAAGGCCGGCGATAAAGCCGCCGAGCCAGCCGATCGGCGCAAACTGCACCAGCGGGAACAGCGAAAACACCCAGGTCAGCAGGACGACTGCCGCCGCGCCTACAAAATTGGCGATCCAGTAGTCGCGTTTGGTGATGACGCGCTTTTCGCACGCCCACTGGCCGCACAAAAAGCCGATGTAGATCGCAAAGAGAAAGAGCACCAGCGCAAGCACCACGAACGTCCAGCTCATGG